>NZ_LUNF01000087.1:0-15519 GCF_001626145.1 Aeromicrobium sp. REDSEA-S32_B7 | reverse complement strand
CCGCCGACGTTCCCGTAGCGGCAGGACGACGACGCGGCGGCCACCCCGAGGGGTGGCCGCCGCGTCCGCGTCGTGGGCGGGAGGTCAGTCCAGGACGACCCGGTCGAACGTGGCCGTCGTGAACCGCACGGCGCAGCGCACGTCGTCGCCGACGGCCGGCGCCGTGGCCGACGCGGGCAGCAGCACCTGCGACGCGTGCATGTGCGGGGGCTCGGCGAACCAGCGCTGCCGGCCGTCGACCGTGAACGGGCTGAGCATGAGGCCGGCGGCCTCGAGGCTGCCCTTGGCGAGGGTCTTGCCCCGCTGCACCACGCCCGCGCTGGAGCGCGGCGCCTCGAGCCCGACGCCGTGGCTGGTGCCGCCGGAGATCACCAGCAGGTAGCCGTCGCGGGGGACCGCCCGCTGCCGGTAGCCGACCCGCTCGCCGCGGGAGATCCGGTGCACGTCGAGCACCTTCGCGCGCACGTCGAGGGCGCCGAGGTCGCCGAGCCACAGCGACGTGCCGACCCGCGGGCGCACGGTGAGCCCGGGCCGGCGCTCGCGCAGCTGACCGAGCTCGCCCGGACTGAGGTGGGAGACGTAGAAGGTCGTCGTCTCGAGCTGTGACGCCTCCAGCGCCGCCGCCCACGACTCCGCCTCGGCCAGGTTGCTCCCGGTCATCGGCAGGTGGGCGGCGAAGCCGACGACCTCGAGGCCGCCGAGCGCAGCCACCGCGGCGGCGAGCTCGTGCCGGTCGAAGCCGTGGCGCGCCATCGACGTCTCGCCCTCGACGACCACCCGCGCACCCGGTGCGCGCTCGGCCAGCGCCGCCACGTCGGCCACCCGGCCCACGGTGTGCACCACGCGAGGATCGGCGAGCGCCTGCTCGACCGCAGCACCGTCGAGGAACGGGCGCCACGGGCCGAGGACCATCACGTCGCCCTCGAACGCCTCGAGCGCCTCCGGCACCTCCGCGTAGACACCCACCGCGACGGTGTCGGCGCCGAGCGCCGCGCTCTCCGCGGCCAGCCGGTCACGACCCAGCCCGTAGCCGTTGCCCTTGATCACGGGCACCAGCCCCGGCAGGCGCTCCGCCGCAGACTTCAGGTGACCGCGCCAGCGCTCGACGTCGACGTGCAGCTCGAAGGTCATCCTCGTCTCCTCATATATGCCGTGAAGGCGGCGTACAGGGGGCGGTTGAGGGGGAGGTCCCACTCGCCGAGGTACTCGACCGCCTCGCCCCCGGTGCCCACCTTGAACTGGATGAGGCCCACGTGCGGGTCGTCCGGGTCGAGCGTGTCGGTGATGCCGCGCAGGTCGTAGACCGTGGCGCCCGCGGCGAGCGCGTCGCGCATCATCTGCCACTGGACGGCGTTGGACCCGCGCACCTCGCGCTTCGCCGACGTCGACGCGCCGTAGGAGTACCAGGCGTGCGTGCCCACGCGCACGAGCGTGGTCGCCGCGACGAGGTCGCCCTCGTGGTGCGCGAGGTACAGGCGCATGCGGTCGGGGTCCTCGCCCGTCAGCGCGTCCCACATGGTCAGGAAGTACGACAGCGGACGCGGCGTGAAGTGGTCGCGCTCGGCCGTCTCGACGTACACGCGGTGGAACGCCTCCAGGTCGTCGCGGCCGCCGAGCGTCACGTCGACGCCCGCCTTCGCGGCCTTGCGGATGTTGCGCCGCCACAGCTGGTTCATGCCGGCCAGCACCTGCTCCTCGGTGCGGGGCGTGCCGTCGGCGTCGGCCAGGGGCAGCCAGAAGTTGTACTGCGGCTGGCCCGCGCTGAACCCGCCCTCGGTGGCGAGCCGGCGCCAGCCGAGGTCCTGGAGCCGGTCGGCGACGGCGAGCGCCGCCGCGTCGTTCACGTCGGCCGGCACCTCGCCGAGCGTGCCGAGTGCGGGGTCGGCCACGGCGGCCTTCACGGTGGCGGCGTGCCAGCGGCGGGTCACGACCGGCGGTCCCATCCGGATGCCGAACGCCTTCTTCGCCTTCAGGTGCGCGGCCAGCGGCTCCAGCCAGGCGCCCAGGTCGGCACCTGCGTCGACCCACGGCAGCACGGGCCCCTCCGGCAGGTAGGCCAGGTAGCGCCTGACCTTCGGCACCTGGCGGTAGAGGACCAGCGCGGCACCCACGACCTGGCCGGACGCGTCGATCCAGCCGACCGACTCCGACCCCCACTCGGCCTTGACCTGCGCCCACGCGGGCGTCTGCAGGAAGGAGACGGAGGGTCGGCCGGCGACGAAGTCGAGGTGCTCCTCGCGGGTGATCGTGCGGACGGTCACGGGGGAGGGGCTCACCCGGTCGAAACTACCAGCGCGACGTCCGGGGAGCAGGGTCAGTTAGGCTAGCCTAAGCATCGCCACATACCGTCGTCGTCCCGCCCGGGGAGGAGAACCATGAGCGAGGTCCCACCGGTCTGCCGGGCCACCGTCGTGCGGAAGGTGCGGCTGTCCGCGCACCTCGTCACGGTCACGCTGCGGCCGGAGGACTTCACCTCCACCGGCGTGCCCGACGAGTACGTGCGGCTGATGATCGCCCCGGAGGGGGCCGAGCTCGCGATCCCCACCTACGACGAGAACTGGGTCATGCGGGTGCCCGAGGGCGCCGTCGAGCCCGCCGCCCGCGTCTACACGATCTCCGACCACCGGGTCGTCGACGGCGTGCCCGAGGTCGACATCGACATCGCGGTGCACGACCACGGCGTCGGTGCCGACTGGGTCAGGCGCTGCGTGCCGGGCGACGAGGTCGGGATGATGGTGCCGCACGGCCTGTACGCCGCGCCGGCCGACACCGCCTGGCAGCTCCTCGTGGCCGACGTCACCGGGCTCCCCGCGCTCGCCCGCATCCTGCGCGACCTGCGCCCCGGCCAGCGGGTCGAGGCGGTCGTGGTCCTCACCGACGACGGCGACCGCATCGCCCTGCCGAGCCCGGCCGACGTCGACGTGCGCTGGGTCGTCGTCGAGCGCGAGACCGACATCTGCGGCGCGCTCGAGTCGGCCGTGACCGAGCGTGGTCTGCCCGCCGCCGGCGAGGCGACCGACGACGTGCCGCTCAGTCGGTACGTGTGGCTGGCCGGCGAGGCGCGAGCCAGCCGCGCGGCCCGCAAGCTCCTGCGACGCACGCTCGACTGGCCGCAGACCGACTTCTACACCTGCGGCTACTGGCAGATCGAGGCCGAGAAGTGGAACGCCCGCTACGAGGAGGTCGCGGCGGAGGTCGGCGAGAAGGCCCGCCAGGCCTACCTCGAGCTGGCCGAGACCGACCAGGGTGCCTACCTCGACGCCATCGAGGAGATCTACGAGAAGGCCGGCCTCTAGCCGGCCGTGCTCCTGAGGTCCTGGCCCGTCAGGCGCCGCGGCCGCGCAGCGAGCGGACCAGGTGCGTGAGCTCCTGCATGCGGGTCAGGCGCGTGCCCACCAGGTAGGCCGCGGCACCGAGACCACCGGCCACGACGAGCGTCACGAGTGCACCGACGGGCTCGCCGCGGTCGAGCCCCACGGCGTCGAGGGCGGCCACGGAGCCGAGCATCGTGCCGACGGCCAGGGCCAGCGAGATCAGCAGCCGGACCGCGAAGACGCGCGTCTCGCGGTCGACCAGGCCGCCGAGCCGGCGTGACAGCAACGTCGCCGAGACGGTCGCGCCGACGGCGTAGGCGATGCCGAACGACAGTGCGAGCATCGGTGCCACGTGTCGCGGCTCCACGTCGTGGGTGAGGACGAGCGCGGCGACGATGTTGGTCGCGGCGACGACCAGCTGGACGAAGAACGGCGTCCGGGTGTTCTCGTCGGCGTAGAAGCCGCGCAGCACGAGGTAGTGGATGGTGAAGGCGACCATGGCCGGCGCGAACGCGGCGACGGCGAGGCCGATGGCGTCGGCGTTCGGGCGCAGGGTCGGCACGAAGCCGAGCACGCCGGCCGCCGACCAGCCGAGACACCCGACGGCGGCGGCGAGCGGCGCGATGATGGCGAGCGTGACCCGCAGGGTGCGCTGCAGCTCCAGCGCCATGCGGTCGTAGCGGCGCTCCGAGGCGAGGGCCGAGAGGGTGGGGATGATGGCCGTCGCGAGCGAGACCGTGATGACGCCGTGCGGCATCTGGCTCACCAGGAAGCCGATCTCGTAGACGGCCGACCCGGTGGCCGCGGTCCCCTCGCGCTCTCCGGCGAGCGTGCCCTTCACGCCGAGCCGCTGGATGACGATGAACGCGACCTGGTTGGCGGCGATGAAGCCGAGCGTCCAAACGCCGAGGCGCAGCGTGTGGCCGAGGCCCACGCCGCGGAAGTCGAACCGCGGTGCGTACCGGAACCCGGCCTGCCGCAGGAACGGCACGAGCACCAGCGTCTGCACGGCGATGCCGAGCGTCGCGCCGCCGCCGAGCAGCAACGCCTGGCCGGTGGAGAAGCCACCCTCGCCGCTCGAGGCGCCGTACAGCACCAGGTACACCGCCAGGGAGCCGATGGCCACCAGGTTGTTGACGATGGGCGCCCACATCATCGGCCCGAACTTCTGCCGCGCGTTGAGCACCTGCCCGACGAGCACGAACGCGCCGTAGAAGAACACCTGCGGCATGCACAGGTACATCAGCAGCTGCGCCGACTCGCGCTGCGCCTCGTTCCGGGCGGAGAACAGCTCCCCGTCGAACACCACGTGCATGATCAGGGGCACGAGGAGGGTGAGGGCCACTGCCGCGACACCCAGGACCAGCAGTCCGAGCGTGATGACGCGGTTGGCGTACGCGTCGCCACCGTCGGCGTCGTTGCGCATCGCCCGGACGAGCTGGGGCACGAGCACGACGTTGAACACGCCCCCGGCCACCAGGATGTAGAGCGCGTTCGGCACCGTGTTGGCGTTGTTGAAGAGGTCGGCGTTCAGCGCGGTGCCGATGGTCGCCGCGAGCATGAGCAGGCGGCCGAAGCCCGTGACCCTCGACACGACCGTGCCGATCGCCATGCCGGCACTCGCGCGGGCGACGTTGCGCTCAGCCATCGGTCGGGGTCTCCTCGGGGGTCGTGGCGGCGGCCCGTCGGCCACGCAGGAAGCGTCGGCCGAGCGCGAACAGGACGAACAGCCCCGCGGCGCCCATCAGCGCCCACAGGGCCACGCCCACCCGGCTCGACCGCACGTTGAAGGAGTCGGCGCGGCCCACCGCGGTCCCGTCGGGCGAGATCAGCTGCGCCGTCAACGTCGACGAGGTCTGGTCGCCGACGTCGACCTGCACCGTGACCGTGCGTCGCTCGCCGGCCTCCACCTGCACCGGGGCGACGTCGGGGATGCGCAGCGCGGGGTTGCTCGCGCTGATGCGCACGCCGACCCGTACGGCGGTGTCGGTGTCGTTGCTGACCGTGAGCGGGAAGCTCCCTTCGGCGCTGGAGAGCGTGATGGCGGGCGGACCCTCGACGGCGAGCCGGCCCAGCTCCGAGCGCACCCGACCGAGCGCGCCCGTGGCTGCGCGCAGCCCCTCGGCTCGGTCCGAGCGCCAGGCGGTCGACAGCAGACCCGCCGAGGTGCGGTCGGTGCGGGCGGCGAGGTCGTCGCCCTCGACGGCGAGGCCCGCCAGCACGCCCCCCTCGCGCGCCAGCTGCTCGACGGCCGTCACCTGCGCCTGCGAGAGCGGCCGCGCCTCCGCGGTGCTCGCGACGTCGCCTCCGTACGCGGCACGACGGGTCGTCATGAGGTCCTCGAGGTCCTCCGGCGAGACGAAGTCGGGGTCGAAGGCGCCCGCGAAAGCGTCGTCGTCGGTGTCGCCGGGGTTCCAGCGCGGGTCGACGAGCACGAACGCGTCCGCCTTGGACTCCGCGTCGCCGCTGCGCTCGAGCGACGCCAGCGCAGCCTCGCTGAGCAGCCGCTGGCGCAGCGTCGCCACCGTCGCGCCGCCGGGCACCCCGACGTCGAGCCCGGCGTCGACGAAGAGCGGTACCGGCCCGCTCTCGGACCGGAGGGTGACGACGGAGCCGAGCCGCGGCTCCCAGTCGGGCACGGCGTCGCGGGTGACGATGACGGGTCGGTCGCCGCTGCCGCGCACCTGGTCGATCAGCTCCGCCGTCGTGCCCCCTCGCGTCGGCCACGTGACGCGGCGACCCGACACCTGGAACTGCGCGAGGGCCGACGACGTCGCCCGCTCGATGGTGCCCATCAGCCGGTCGTGGGCGTCGGAGCGGCTGAGCGCCAGCCAGTCGGGCCGGGCGTAGCCGAGCGTCCACGTGGCGACCCGTCGCGAGAGGCCGGTGAGGTCTTCGACGAACGTGCGCGCGGCCTCCCGCTGAGCGTCGTCGAGACGCACGTCGCGCGGCAGGCGCCGACCCTCGGCCAGGTCGTCGACGGCCACCAGCAGGGCGGGGTCGAGCACGAGCGACGTGCCGCCCGAGGGCGCGGAGAGGGCCTGGTCGAGCAGGTTGCGGAGCTGGCCGCCCGGCGCGACGCGCTCGGCCAGACCGGGGGCGTCCATCCACGTGCCGGACGGGCCGAGGCGGTCGGGCAGCACGAACGGCCACACCAGGCCGCCCGGCACGCGCGTCGAGTCGCGGTCGAGGCGCGGCAGGAAGGTGGTGGCGCGGGCGATCGCGGCGTTGTCGCGCGTGCCGTCCTCGGCCGTCGCGAGCACCTGGACGCCCACCGGGTAGACGCCCTCGGCGTCGGAGACGCGCAGCTGCGCGTAGGGCACCCGCACGCGGAACGGTCGGGTGCTGCCGGGGGCGAGGGTGCCGACCTCGTCGATCGAGTCGAGCTCGACGACGCGCTCGCCGGTGTAGCTGGCCTGGCTCTCGACCGCGTCGCTCACCTGCTGGCGCGTGGTGAACGGCGTCCGCGCGATCACGAGGTAGGCCTGCGCCTTCGTCCAGCGCTCCTTGCCGCGGTTGGTGATCGTGCCGGTGAGCGTGACGGTGGCGCCGTCGCGCAGCTCCGTGGGGCTCACGCCGGTGATCCGCACGGCCACGTCAGGGTCGACGGCGGCCTGGGCGGGCGCGGCGACGGCGACCGTCAACGAGCCGCCGAGCAGCATCGCAAGGGCGCACGCGACCAGGCGGACCAGAGCTCCCGGGCCCGGACGCACACGTCGGGCCGGGTTCATCACCCGCCCATCGTAGTGGTCGGGCCCTACCGGTCCGGCCACCTCGACCGCGCGTGCTGCGGTCGTCGCAGCACGGCCCCGGGCCGCGCGGGTGCGGCGCACTACACTCGGGGCCCGTGTCCGCCCCCTCCTCGTCCTACGACGCCTCCGCCGTGCGCGCTGCCGCCGACGCGGTGTTGCGCGACCACCCCGTGCTCGCCGAGCTGGGCGGTCTGTTCGCGACAGCGGGTCACGAGCTGGCGCTCGTGGGCGGACCGGTGCGCGACGCGCTGCTCGGACGTCGGGTCAGCGACCTCGACCTGACGACGTCGGCCCGACCCGACGACGTCGAGCGTCTCGTCGCGGGTTGGGCGGACGCCGTGTGGGACGTGGGCCGCGAGTTCGGCACGCTCGGCCTGCGCAAGGGCGACGACCAGATCGAGATCACGACGTACCGCACCGACGCCTACGACCCGACGTCGCGCAAGCCGCAGGTGGCCTTCGGCGACACGCTGCAGGGCGACCTGTCGCGCCGCGACTTCACGGTCAACGCCCTCGCGCTGCGGCTGCCGTCGGCGGAGTTCGTCGACGAGTTCGGTGGACTCGGCGACCTCGCCGCCGGGGTGCTGCGCACGCCGGTGACGCCCGAGCAGTCCTTCAGCGACGACCCGCTGCGCATGATGCGGGCGGCCCGGTTCGTCGCGCAGCTCGGCTTCGAGGCCGACGCGGCCACGACGGCGGCGATGACCGCGATGGCCGAGCGGATCGAGATCGTGTCGGCCGAGCGGGTGCGTGACGAGCTGGTCAAGCTCGTGTGCGGGCGCGAGCCCGTGGCCGGGCTGCGGCTGCTCGTCGACACCGGCCTCGCCGAGCACGTGCTGCCCGAGCTGCCGGCACTGCGACTGACCGCCGACGAGCACCACCGCCACAAGGACGTCTACGAGCACTCGCTGACCGTGCTGGAGCAGGCCGTCGAGCTGGAGCACCGGCTCGAGCAGCGTCCCGACTTCGTCGTCCGGTTCGCCGCGCTGGTGCACGACATCGGCAAGCCGCGCACGCGTCGCTTCCTCGACGACGGCACGGTGACGTTCCACCACCACGACGTGGTGGGCGCCAAGATGACGCGCAAGCGCATGAAGGCGCTGCGCTTCAGCAACGAGCAGATCGCGCAGGTCGGCCTGCTCGTGGAGCTGCACCTGCGCTTCCACGGCTACGGCTCGGGGGAGTGGACCGACGCCGCCGTGCGCCGCTACGTCCGCGACGCCGGCGACCAGCTGGAGCGGCTGCACATCCTCACCCGCGCCGACTGCACCACCCGCAACCGGCGCAAGGCCCAGCGGCTGCAGCGCACGTACGACGACCTCGAGCGCCGCATCGAGCAGCTGGCCGCGCAGGAGGAGCTCGACGCCATCCGGCCCGACCTCGACGGCAACCAGATCCAGCAGCTCCTCGGCATCGGCCCGGGCCGCGAGGTCGGCGAGGCGTACCGGTTCCTGCTCGACCTGCGCCTCGACCGCGGACCGCTGGGCGAGGACCTCGCCGCCGAGGCGCTGCGCGCCTGGTGGTCGGCCCGGTCCGGACCTCCCCTCCCCGGCGGGGCGACGATCGGTCAGGACGCGCCGACCCGGCGGGCCTACCCTTGACCCCATGACTGCAGCGGGAGCCCTCTGATGGCCGGCGGACTGGTCGCCCTCCTCGACGACGTCGCCGCGCTCGCGCGCCTGGCGGCCGCGTCGGTCGACGACGTGGGTGCCGCGGCCGGCCGGGCCAGCGCCAAGGCGGCGGGCGTGGTCGTCGACGACGCCGCCGTCACCCCGCGCTACGTGCAGGGCCTCGACCCCAAGCGTGAGCTGTCGGTCATCGGGCGCATCGCGCGGGGCTCGCTGGTCAACAAGCTCGTCATCATCCTGCCCGCGCTGCTGCTGCTCAGCCAGTTCGTGCCGTGGCTGCTCACGCCGCTGCTCATGCTCGGCGGCGCCTACCTCTGCTTCGAGGGTGCCGAGAAGCTCTGGGAGAAGGTGGCGGGTCACGCGACGACCGAGGAGCCGCGCTCCGTCGGCGGCGCCGACCAGGAGAAGGCCGTCGTGAGCAGCGCCGTGCGCACCGACTTCATCCTCTCCGCGGAGATCATGGTCATCGCGCTCAAGGAGGTCACCGACGAGCCGTTCGTGTCGCGGGCGGTCATCCTCGCCGTCGTCGGCGTCGGCATCACCGCGCTGGTGTACGGCGTGGTCGCGCTGATCGTGAAGATGGACGACGTCGGTCTCGCCCTCACCGAGCGGTCGTCGTCGGCAGCACAGTCCCTCGGGCGGGGGCTCGTGAAGGCGATGCCGAAGGTGCTGGCCACGCTGGCCGCCGTGGGTGTCGTGGCCATGCTGTGGGTCGGCGGGCACATCCTGCTGGTCGGCACCGACGACCTCGGGTGGCACGCGCTCTACGACCTGGTCCACCACGTCGAGGAGGCCGTGCACGACGCGGTCGCCGGCGGCCTCGGGTCCGTCCTGGCGTGGCTGACGAACACGTTCTTCTCCGCCCTGCTCGGGCTCGCGGTCGGCGCGGTGGTGGTCACCGCGCTGCACCTCGTGCCCCGCCGCAGGCCGCACTGAACGGCACGGTCGCAGGCGGCACTGAACGGCATGGTCGCAGGCGGCACTGAACGGCACGATCGTCCAGGTCCGACCCCCTCCGGTGGTCGAGGCGTCTTCCGACGTCGCTAGGGTCCCGTCTGGGAAGATCCACCAACATTCGGGAGACCATCGTGACCATCCGTCGCACGTGCACCGCCGCCGTCGCCACCCTCGCCCTGCTGGGCCTCGCTGCCTGCGGGTCCGACGATGAGCCGCAGGCCGAGTCGAGCAGCTCGGCCTCCGCGAGCTCCTCGCCCAGCGCCGAGGCGACCGAGGAGCCGACGTCGACCGAGGGTGCGCCCGCCTGGGCCAAGCCCGTCACCACGCCCGGCACGAAGATCGGCACCGTGAAGGCCGGAGACGTGACCGTCGACGTCTACCAGGTCGGTACCACCAAGGCCACGAAGACCGGCAACTTCGTGGACCCGAAGGACAACAAGCCGATCATCGCCGTGGGTGACGAGATCGTGTTCGTCAACTACGTCGTCACCAACACCGGCGACCCCGTCGACCTCGGCTCCTCGCTCGTCGACGTCTCGGCGCGCTACGTCGACTGGCCGTACCTGCAGGGCATGGACGGCATCACCGACAACGACCTCTACGAGGCGCAGGACGTCCAGACCTCCGGCGTCGCCCCCGGCGCCTTCGTCGAGCCCTCCGTCTACACCCTCGGGAAGGGTGAGACGTTCTCCTACGGCGAGAACTTCCGCTACGAGAAGGGCACGAAGCTCGAGGTCAAGGTCACCTACACCCCCGTCGACGCCGAGGGCGAGCTGCTCCACGACGACCGCGTCGAGGGCGAGGGCTCGGCGACGATCTCCTGACCCCCCAAGCGGTAGGTAGCGCGCGGAATGCGGACCAGCGGTAGGTTGCGCGTGCCACGAGGGACGCAGACCGCGCGCCACCTACCGCCTGGCCGGGGGAAGAGGGCGGGGACCGGCCGGCGAGAGCCGAGGCGCCAAGGTCATGGCACGAGCCACGGGAAGCGTGAGGGAGTCGGTCGCTGCGCCGAACGTGGGCGCAGGACCGTCGTAGCCGCGCTCGACCAGAGCCTCGTGGATCCGACGGATCATCGTCCGGGGCATGGCGTACAGCTCGCGGGTGATCTGCACGTAGGCGGCGTCGAGCGAACGGATCCGTCGGTACCGGTCGATGTCGGCCACGTACTGGTGTCGGTCGACCTGGTGGTGCAGGCCCTCGTACTCCGCGGCCAGACGCCAGGTGCGCCACCACCAGTCGACGATCGCCACGAGTCGATCCCTGTCGCGTACCTCGGCGTTCGACTCGGGGCGGGGCAGGCCTGCGGCGTGCATCCAGGTACGGATCCTCGACTCCTGCGGTGATCTCGAGCCCGGGTCCAGCAGCGGCCACACCCACCACGCCTCCGGCACGCCCTCGCGCCAGTGGTCCCTCGTGCAGAACTGCCGGAACCGCTCGGTACCCACTCCGTGCTCACGCCGCAGCCAGTCGCCGGCCGCCACGGCGTCGAGCAACGAGAGCGTGCGACACGCCTCCATCCAGGCCGCCAGCGGGGAGACGAGGCGACCGCGATGCTCCGGCATCACGTCCGTGCGATGGATGAAGACGTCCGGAGACGTGCGGTGCAGGTCGCGGGCCACGACGAGCTGCAACGGCCGATGCGGTCCGATGTCGAGTCCGAGCTGTTGCAGCCGGGTGACTCCGGTGAGGCAGGCATCGTCCGGTGCGTACAGGAGGGCAGCCTGGTGCCAGTCGGGTTCGGACATGACGTGCGTGCGCACGACCCACACGCGCGGCAGGAGTCGGCGGTAGGCAGCGCCGCGCAGTCGGTCGTGGGTGACGCCGACGGCGGCCGCGTCGTCGACGTGGAACGGTCCGCGGAGGAGGGCCTCGGGAATCTGGGCTGGTCTGGGCATGCGTCCACTCGACCGCGCGGCGAGCGGCAGGCACAGGCCGCGACGGCTGGCTGTGGACGGCGGGTCCGCAAGCACGGGCCGGCGTCATCGGCGGTGGATGAAGCGCGGTGTCGCAGCCTTGGAGCGCGCGAGACCTACCGGAGCGCGGAGTTCCGCGTCCTACCTACCGCTGAGGGGGAGAGCGCGGCCGGCACGGATAGGCTGACGGGGTGATCGACGCCAGGCTCCTGCGAGACGACCCCGAGTCCCTCCGAGAGGCGCAGCGGCGCCGCGGGGAGGACCCCTCCCTCGTTGACGCGCTCGTCGCCGCCGACGAGCGACGTCGCTCGACCATCGCCGCGTTCGAGGCGCTGCGCAGCGAGCAGAAGTCGATGGGCAAGCAGGTCGCGCAGGCGCAGGGCGAGGAGAAGCAGGCGCTCCTCGCGCGCACCAAGGAGCTCAGCGCGCAGGTCAAGGCCGCCGACGCCGACCAGACCGCGGCCGGCGAGGAGTTCACGACGCTGCTCAAGGCGCTGCCCAACCCGGCACCCGACGCCCCGCCCGGTGGCGAGGACGACTTCGTGGTCCTCGAGGAGGTCGGAACCCCCCGCGACTTCGCGGCGGAGGGCTTCGAGCCGCGCGACCACCTCGAGCTCGGCACGCTGCTCGGCGCGATCGACGTCGAGCGCGGCGCGAAGGTGAGCGGCTCGCGCTTCTACTTCCTCACGGGTGTCGGCGCGCAGCTCGAGCTCGCGCTCACCCAGCTGGCCATGTCGAAGGCCGCCGAGTGGGGCTTCACCCCCATCATCCCGCCCGCGCTCGTCAAGCCGCAGGCCATGGAGGGCACCGGGTTCCTCGGCCAGGCAGCCGACGACGTCTACCACCTCGAGAAGGACGACCTCTACCTCGTGGGCACGTCGGAGGTGCCGCTCGCGGCGTACCACTCCGACGAGATCCTCGACGGCCCGCGCCACTACGCCGCGTTCAGCCCCTGCTTCCGGCGCGAGGCCGGCTCGCACGGCCGCGACACGCGCGGCATCGTGCGCGTGCACTGGTTCGACAAGGTCGAGATGTTCGTCTACACCTCGCTCGAGGAGTCCTACGCCCAGCACGAGCGCATCCTCGGCTTCGAGAAGCAGTGGCTCGACCTGCTCGAGCTGCCCTACCGGGTCATCGACGTCGCCGCCGGCGACCTCGGCCTCTCGGCGGTCCGCAAGTTCGACTGCGAGGCGTGGATCCCCACGCAGGGCAAGTACCGCGAGGTCAGCTCCGCGTCGAACTGCACGCAGTTCCAGGCCCGGCGCCTCGACATCCGCAACCGGCTCGACGACGGCGGCACGGAGCCGACCGCCACCCTCAACGGCACGCTCTGCGCCATGCCGCGCATCATCGTCGCGCTGCTCGAGAACGGGCAGCAGGCCGACGGCTCGGTGCGTCTCCCCGCGGCGCTGCACCCCTTCCTCGGCGAGGTCCTGCAGCCGGTCGGGGCGCGCGCATGACGAGCTGGCGTCCGAAGATCGTCGCGCTCGACGTCGACGGCACGATGGTCGACTGGGAGAACCGGATGACCGACACGGTGCGCGAGGCCGTGCACGCCATCAAGGACTCCGGCGTCCACGTCGTCATCTCCACCGGTCGGGCCATCCCCGGCGTGCTCGACGCGGCCCGCAACCTACGCCTCGACGACGGCATTGCCGTGGCCAGCAACGGGGCCGTCGTGCACACCTACTCGCCCGTCGAGGTCGTGCACACGGTCACCTTCGACGCCAGCGAGGCCGTGCGCCGCGTGCTCGAGCACATCCCCGACGCGCTCGTCGCCGTCGAGGAGGTCGGCACGGGGTACCGGATCAGTGCGCCGTTCCCGGAGTGGGAGATCGACGGCACCGTCACCATCCAGACGGTCGACGAGCTCGTGGCCGAGCCGGTCACCCGCGTCATCATCCGCGCCCCCGAGCACGACGTCGAGGAGTTCGGCCGGCTCGTGCACGGGCTCGGCCTCAACGAGGTGAACTACAACATCGGCTACACGGCGTGGCTCGACATCGCCCCTGACGGCGTCTCGAAGGCGTCCGGCCTCGAGGTCGTCTGCGAGCGGCTCGGCGTCGACCGGGCCGACGTGCTCGCCGTCGGTGACGGCATGAACGACTACGAGATGCTGCGCTGGGCCGGACGCGGCGTCGCGATGGGCCAGGGCTCGGACGAGCTGAAGGCCGTCGCCGACGACGTCACCGGCACGGTGCTCGAGGACGGGCTGGCCACCGAGCTGCGCCGCTGGCTGTAGGTCGTCTCAGGCGAGGCGCGCGGCGTCGAGCGTGTCGAACGCGTCGAGGACGTCGTCGACCGTCGGCACCCGGCGGGGGCTGGGCGCGACCTGCACGTCGGCCTGGGCGGCCTCGGCGCGGGCCCGGCGCAGGTGACGCTTGATGGTCGACGTCGAGCAGCCCAGCCGCTCGGCGAGCTGCTGGCAGGTGTCCTTCGGGTGCGTGGTGCGCGCCGTGAGCACCGCCTCGTGGCTCACGGGGCCGGCGCCGCTGCGGGCGGGGCCGTACGAGCCGGTGGGTGTGGCGTCGACGACGATGCCGAGGCTGTCGCGGATGGCGGCGCGGTCGGCCTCGGTGGTGCAGGCGACGAAGCCGGACACGTCGACCTCGACGACCGCGCGGTAGAGGCAGTCGACGAGCATGGGGCAGCCGGCGCAGCGGCGGTGCGCCTGCGCCAGCACCTCGCCCATCCCGGCGCGGCTGGCCGCGTCGAGCTCGTGCGCGCCGAGGTACAGGCGCTCGTCACGGAAGACGGGCTCCCGGGTGCACGGAGGCGCGTCGATGTCGGTCACGATGGTCATGGGTCCCTCTCCCGTTCGCATCCTTTGGCGACACCCTAGAGGTACATGCCTCCCGTGGGAGCCGATTGCGACGAATCGGTACTTTGGTCACCTTCGGTGCCGTTTGACTGCGGAAGTGCCAGCCTCATGTTCTGGAACTGCGCCTGGGCCTGCACCTGCTGCGCGTAGAGCGCGGCCTGGATGCCGTGGAACAGCCCCTCGAGCCAGCCGACCAGCTGTGCCTGGGCGATCCGCAGCTCCGCGTCGGAGGGCGCCTCGTCCTCGAACGGCAGGCTGAGCCGCTGCAGCTCGGCCACCAGCTCCGGCGCGAGCCCGTCCTCGAGCTCCTTCACCGACTGGCGGTGGATCTCGCGCAGACGGACGCGGCTGGCGTCGTCGAGCGGGGCGGCCTTCACCTCCTCGAGCAGCTGGCGGATCATGCCGCCGATGCGCATGACCTTCGCCGGCTGCTCCACCAGGTCGCCCAGCGCGGTGCCACGCTGCTGCGGCTCGACGTCGCCTCCGGGCGCCGCCGAGCCGTGCACGGGGGAACCGTCGGGGCCGATCACCTGGGGCGGGATCGCGGACTCACGGGGAGCATCAGTCATGTCTCCACCCTAGGAGAGCACGCCGACACGCACCCCTCGGCCGCGCGTCGCTCAGAGCGTCAGCAGCACCTTGCCGGTGTGCGAGGAGTCCTCGAGCAGCTGGTGGGCGTCGCGCACCTGCTCCAACGGCAGGCGTGCGTGGATGATCGGGCGCACGGTGCCCTCGGCCACCAGGGGCCACACCTGCGCGACCATCGCCGACACGATCGCCGCCTTCTCCTGCGTCGGCCGTGCCCGCAGCGACGTCGCCATGACCGCTGCACGCTTCATGAGGAGCCGGTTGAGGTTCAGCTCGCCCTTGACGCCGCCCTGCAGGCCGATGACGACCAGCCGGCCGGCCGTGTTCAGGGCGCGGACGTTCTGGTCGAGGTACTTCGCGCCGATGATGTCGAGGATGACGTCGGCCTTGAGCCCCGCCTCGTCGAGTGCGTCGACGAAGTCGGTCTCGCGGTAGTTGACGACCAGGTCGGCGCCGAGGTCGCGGCAGAAGGCCGCCTTCTCCTCGCTGCCGACGGTGACCACGACCCGCGCGCCGAACGCCTTCGCCAGCTGGATCGCCATCGTG
>NZ_LUNF01000086.1:0-10050 GCF_001626145.1 Aeromicrobium sp. REDSEA-S32_B7 | reverse complement strand
CGCACCTACACCGTCGAGGTCGAGAACGGCCTGCTGCAGGACCGGGCGACGTTCGCGCGCGACGTCGCCCGCGTGCTGGGGCACGAGCGCGGCTGGCGCACCGACGGCTGGGCGTTCACGGAGGTGGCACGGGACCCCGACGTGCGCGTCATGCTCGCGAGCCCCGACACGGTCGACCGGCTGTGCGCGCCGTTGCTCACGCGCGGCGAGGTGTCGTGCCGCAGCGGCGACCGGGTGGTGCTCAACGTCAAGCGGTGGGTCCGCGGCGTGACCTACTACGGCGACGACCTGACCGGCTACCGCACCTACCTCGTCAACCACGAGGTCGGGCACGCGCTCGGCAAGTACCACGTCGGGTGCCCCGCGCCGGGCGCGAAGGCGCCCGTGATGCTGCAGCAGAGCAAGGGCCTCCAGGGCTGCGTCAAGAACCCCTGGCCCTGACCACGACACCGGGCCCGTCGGAAGGCGTCGGGCCCGGTGGGCGTCGGACGGTGCGGTTGGGAGTCTCGTCCACGATCCCGAGTGCGAGACCGCACCGTCCGACGTCTCGACCGTCGCACGGCGTGCCGCACCCACCGGACAGCCCGGCGCAGACATCCGTACTTCGGCGCCTCGTTTGCGTAGACCTCGATGCCGGCGCTGCGGTCACCAGTCGACGCTGTGGCACTCCGGCGCGCGGCACCCCTCGACCTGGAGGGTGGCGTGCTCGACGTGGTGCCGCTCGCGGAGCACCGAGCGCGCGTCGGCGAGCACACGGTCGAGCGCGGCCGGGCCGGTGCTCGCGCCGGCGGCCACCAGGTGGGCCGTCGCGACGTTCATGCCCGAGGTGAGCACCCAGACGTGGAGGTCGTGCACGTCGTCGACTCCCTCGACGGCGCGCAGGTCGGCGACGACGGCGTCGACGTCCATGCCGTCGGGCACGTGCTGGCCAAGGACGGCGAGCACCTGGCGCGCCAGCACCACCGCGCGGACGGCGACGAACACGCCGATCGCCAGCGCCACCACGGTGTCCCACCGCGCGGAGCCGGTCGTCGCGACCAGCACGCCGGCGACGACGACCCCGACCGAGCCGGCGGCGTCGGCCACGACTTCGAGGTAGGCGCCGCGCACGACGAGCGACTCACCCGCGCCCGCGTTCAGCAGCACGAGCGAGACGACGTTGACGAGGAGACCGAGGACGCCGACGACGATCATCGGGCCGGTCTGCACGTCGACCTGCGAGCCGATCCGCGAGACCGCCTCGACGACGACGTAGACCGAGACGCCGAGCATGACGAGCACGGCGAACCCGGACGCGAAGACCTCGGCACGGTAGGAGCCGAAGGTGCGTCGTCCGGTGCGGTCGGTGCGGGTGGCGATGCGCGTGGCGGCCAGCGCGGCGCCGAGCGTGACGACGTCGGCGGCCATGTGGCCGGCGTCGGAGAGCAGCGCCAGCGACGACGCGAGCAACCCGTACACGAGCTCGACGACGAAGAAGGCGGCGACGAGCGCGAACACCACCGCGAGCCGTCCGCGGTGGCGCTGGCTGGCGGGTCCGCCGTGACCGTGACCGTGGCCCATCAGCCGACCTCCTCCGGTGCGGCGAGCCCGACCAGCCGGGCCCCGGTGGCGAGCAGCTCGTCCGTGGCCTCGGGGTGCGCGAGCCGGTAGTAGGAGGAGCGGCCCTCGTGACGGACGTCGAGCAGGCCGCAGTCGCGCAGGCAGGCGACGTGCGCCGAGACGGTCGACTGCGCCAGACCGAGGTGGGCGGTGAGCTCGACCACCCGGTGCTCGCCGAGCTGCAGGTGGCGCAGGATGCGCAGCCGACCGGGGTCGGCCAGGCCGTGGAACAGCCGAGCGGCGACGACCGACCCGTCAGCCCCCGTGAGCTCGGGGTGACGGTGCCCCTCGTGCTCGCGCGGTGCGTCGTGCCCGCGGGCGCGGTGGCCGTCGCCACTGTGGTGATTGATCGCCATTCGTCGATGATAACGCCGACCGGCGCTGCTGGCGAGACCCCCGCCGGCGCGCGCGGGCGCTCAGGCGACGGCTACTACGATGCGTCGTAGCCGTCGACCGCATCCTGCGGTCGCCCCAGGAGGTCTCCCGTGCGCTCGTTCGTCCTCGGTCTCGTCGCGACCGTCGCCCTGTTCGCCGCTCCGTCGCCCGCCCTGGCCCACGCGTCGGTCGAGTCGTCGGACCCGCAGGACGGCGCCGCGCTGACGGCCCTGCCCGAGACGGTGTCGATCACGCTCAGCGAGGACGTGGGCAGCGGCGCCGTGCTGCGCGTGCTGAGCTCCTCGGGCACCCGTCTGGACGACGGCGACGTGACCGTGGCCGGACGTCGCGTGCTCGTGGGGGTCCGGCCGGGCGAGGCCGCCGCCGGCTCCTACCGGGTCGTCTACCGCGTCGTGTCGGCCGACGGGCACCCCGTCAGCGGCGAGATCCCCTTCACCGTCAAGCCCTCGACCGACGGCGCCGGTACCTCGGGCTCCGACTCCGCGCCGGGCTCCCAGGACGACGTGACCGTGACCGACGTCGAGGACGACCCCTCCCAGAAGTGGGCGCCGCTGTGGGTGATGGGCTTCCTCGTCATCTCCTCCGGCCTGCTGATCTACATCGTCAAGGCCGGGCTCACGTCGTCGGCCAAGGAGGACGAGGACTGACACGCGTCGCGTCGGGTCCCGTCAGAGCCAGCCGTTGGCCTCGGCCACGCGCACCGCGGCGGCGCGGTTCTCGCCCCCGGTCTTGCCGATCGCGGCCGACAGGTGGTTGCGGACCGTGCCCTGCGACAGGTGGAGGCGTTGCGCGACGACCGCCACGCTCGCACCGTCGCGAGCGGCGCGCAGCACGTCGGTCTCCCTCTCGGTGAGCGGTGAGTCGCCGCTGACGAGGCTGTCCGCGGCCAGGGTCGGGTCGACGACGCGCAGGCCCGCGTGCACCCGGCGCACGGCGTCGGCGAGCTGCGTGGCGGGCACGTCCTTCACGACGAACCCCGACGCACCGGCCTGCAGGGCCCGCCGCAGGTAGCCGGGCCGGCCGAAGGTGGTCACGACCAGCACCCGCGTCCCGAGGCCCGCCGCGACCACCGCGCGCGTGGCCTCGATGCCGTCCAGGCCCGGCATCTCGATGTCGAGCAGCGCGACGTCGGGGCGGTGCTCCCGGACGGCGTCGAGCACGTCGGCACCGGAGCCGACCTCCGCGACGACCTCGAGGTCGTGCTCCAGCGACAGCAGCGCGGCGAGCGCACCGCGGACGAGCGCCTGGTCGTCGGCGAGCAGCAGACGGATGGTCACGACGCCTCCCGTCCCACGCGCAGGCTGAGCCCGGGGTCGAGCGAGCGCACGACGACGGTCGCGCCCACCGCTGCGGCGCGTTCTCGCAGGCCGGCCAGTCCGTGGCCGCCGTCGGACCCGCCCTCGTCCCACCCGCGCCCGTCGTCGCGCACCTCCACCGCTCGGGCGTCCACCGTGACGGTGCACCGACGCGCAGCGGCGTGGCGCACGACGTTCGTGACCCCCTCGCGGACCGTCCACGCGAAGAGGTCGCGCAGGTCGGTGGGGACGTCGTCGACCGTGCCCGGCAGCGACGCCTCGACGTCCGCCGCGGCCAGCGCCGTGCGGGCCCGGGCGATCTCGCCCGGCAGGGTGATCTCGCGGTAGCCCTCCACCGCGCGACGGACGTCGGCGAGCGCGTCGCGGCCGAGCCGCTCCAGGTCGCCCACCTCGGCGAGCGCCCGGGGCCGGTCGGCGTCGTCGCCGGACTCCAGCAGCCGACGGGCCAGCTCGGCCTTGACGGTGATGACGGTCAGCGAGTGGCCGAGGATGTCGTGCAGGTCGCGGGCGAAGCGCGTGCGCTCGTTCTCCACGGCCAGCTCGGCGTTCTCGGCCTGCGCGAGGAGCAGCTGGGCGTTGCGGCTGATCAGGGCACGGACACCGAAGATCGCGACCGACCCGGCGAGGACGGCGAAGGCGAGCCCGGCCTGGCTGCCCCAGCCCTCGACAGCCCCGAGTCCGAGAGACCCGACCACCGCGAGCACGACGAGGGCGGCAGCCACGACCAGCCGGAAGAGCAGGACCGCGGAGATCGCGACGTAGACGACGCATGCCGTCCCGACCTCGCCGAGCAGGGCCACGTCGGCGGCGCACAGCACGACCAGCCCGACGAACAGACCGAGTGCGCGCGCCGGCGGCGGCGTCCGGTCGGCCATCCAGCGCTCCCGACGCGCCTGCCACCAGATGAGCATGTAGAGCGCGGCGAACAGGACGGTCACGACCAGTCCGCCGATCCCGGCCGCCTCGTCGCGGCGCGCCCACGCCGCGAGCAGAGGGTCGCCGAGGAAGAACAGCCAGATCAGCGCGAACCACGGACCGTAGCGTCCGGTGGGGACGGCGACGGTCCGTGGCGCGCTCATGTCGGGCAGCGTACGGCTCACCCGCGGGCCGTGTCCTTGCTCATCCGCCAGGCCGCGCCGGCGACGAACACGACCAGCCAGGCGACGGCGTTGACGACCGCGTACCAGGGCAGCTCGCCCGTGAGCGGTGCGCGGCTGATCTCCGCCACGCCGAACATCGGGGTCACCGACGCGACGTGCCACAGCGTCGTGCCCTCGGTGATGGGGATGAACAGGTTGCCGAGGAAGGCGAACAGCGCGAGCCCGGGCCCGAGCAGCTGCATGGCGTTCTCGCCGGGCACGACGTAGCCGACGAACAGGCCGAGCGCCGCGAAGACGAAGGAGCAGAGCAGGGCCAGCAGCGCGCAGGCCAGCCACCGGCCGGCCGGAAGGTCGGCCCGACCCTGCAGCAGCGCCGCGCCGTTGACGACCGCGACCGCCAGGGCGCCGAGCACCAGTGCGCAGGCCGCCTTCGTGGCGATGTAGGCGAGCGGGTGCAGCGGCGTCAGGCGCAGCTGCCGCGACCAGCCGACCGACCGCTCGAGCGCGACCGACGAGCCCGCCGACGCGGTGGTCAGCGCGGCGCCGTAGAGCGCCATCGAGACCATGACGTAGGCCGCCACGTTGCCGTGACCCACCCGCTCGTCGCTGCCGCTGCTGCCCGCGAAGGCGAAGTACAGCGCCGCGGGGAACAGCAGCGAGAAGAAGACGGTGCGTCGGTTGCGCAGCATCCGGCGCAGCTCGAGCGACAGGAGGACCCGGTTGAAGCCTCCGAGGCGAGGGGCCCGGCGGGTGCCGGGGGTGGCCCCGTCGACCGGGGTGGCGGTGTCGAACGGGGTGGCGGGGGTGCTCATGCGGGGGTCCTCTCGTCGGTGCCGGTGAGGCTGAGGAACGCGTCCTCCAGGCCCCGTCCGACGATCTCCAGGTCGTGTGCGGTAGTGCGGGTGAGCAGGTGACGCGCCACGGCGTCGGAGTCGGTGGCGTGCACGACGACGCTGCTGCCTCGTACGTCGACGCCGTCCACGCCGGGCAGCGCGGCGATCTCGGCCACCGTCGCGTCGTCGACGTCGGGGCAGGTCGCTCGTACGGTGCGGCCGACGGCACGGGCCTTGATCTCGGCCGCCGTCCCGTCGGCGACGACGCGACCGCCGCTGACGAGAACGATCCGGTCGGCGTAGGCATCGGCCTCCTCGAGGTAGTGGGTCGCGAACATGACGGTGCGACCGTGCCGCGCGTCGTCACGGATCGCGCTCCAGAAGGTCCGGCGCCCCTCGACGTCCATGCCGGTGGTGGGCTCGTCGAGCAGCAGCAGGTCGGGGTCGCTGAGCAGGGCGAGCGCGAACCGCAGGCGCTGCTGCTCACCACCGGAGCACAGCCCGACCCGCCGGTCCGCGAGGCGCGTGAGCCCGGCACGCTCGAGCACGTCGTCGACGTCGCGCACGTGGGTGAAGAGGCTGCGCACGTAGCGGACGGTCTCGGCGACCGTCAGGTCCTTCAGCAGCCCGCCGCTCTGCATGACCGCGGCGACCCGACCCTGGGCGACGGCCTCGCGCGGCTCGAGGCCGAGCACGTGGACCGTGCCGGAGGTGGGTCGACCGAGGCCGAGGACCATGTCGAGGGTCGTGGTCTTCCCGGCGCCGTTGGGGCCGAGGAAGGCCACCACCTCACCGGGGCGGACGACGAGGTCGATGCCGCGCACGGCCTCGACGTCGCCGAAGGAGCGACGCACCTGCTGCAGGCGCACCGCGTCGGGTCTGGTCTGGTTCATGCCTCGAGCATGGCCCGCACGGCGGGTCCGGCCCCGGATCGCGCGTCACGACCTCGCCGTGACGGATGTCAGGGGTCGCGCCATCGGGTCAGCGGCGCAGGAACCGCTCGAGCAGCGGGCCGGCGGTGCCTGAGCCGGAGTCGCCGTCCACCACGAGCACGGCGACGGCGAGGTCGCCCTGCGTCGCGATCATCCAGGCGTGCGTGCGGGGCGGCTGGTCGTCGCCGTACTCGGCGGTTCCCGTCTTGGCCCCCACCGGGCCGCCCGGCAGGTCGCGCAGGAACGCACCGCTGCCGTCGGTGACGACCGCCCGCATCAGTCCGGACAGGCTCGTGGCCTGCGCCCGGGTCACCGGCTCCTCGGGCTCCGGCGCCTCCTTCGCCCGGCGGTCGGGCAGGAGCACCGGGGTCCCCGTGCCGCCGTGGGCGACGGAGGCGGCGACCACGGCCATGGCCAGCGGGGAGGCCTCCCCCCGGCCCTGGCCGATGACCGAGGCGGCGCGCTCGGTGCCGTCGGCCTGCGTCGGCACCTGCCCGAGGAAGGCAGGCATCCCGAGGTCGACGTCGCGGCCCAGCCCGAGCCCGGCTGCCGCGGCCGCGAGCTCCTCCTGCGACGCCCGATCCCGCTCGGCGATCATGGCCGTGTTGCAGGACTGCGCGAAGGCGGTCCGCAGGGGCACGTCGCCGACCGCCGAGGCGGGGTAGTCGGAGTAGTTCGTGAACCGTCGGCCGTCCACCGTCAGGGTGGGGGTGCACGGCACCTGGCTGTCCGGGGTGAGGCCCGAGCGCAGGAGGGCCAGCGCCGTTGCGACCTTGAAGGTCGAGCCCGGTGCGTACCGACCCGTCAACGCTGTGTCGGCGCCGTCGCCGCCGGGGCCGCTGGAGACCGCCAGCAGCGCACCCGTCGACGGCCGGATCGCGACGATCGCGCTGGCCGGGCCGACGTCGGTGAGGATCCGGTCCGCCGCGCCCTGCAGGTCGGGGTCGAGCGTGGTGCGCAGCGGCTTCCCGGCCTTCGGGTCGCTGGAGAAGAGTCGCCGGGACTCGGTGTCCGGGTCGTCGTCGACGGCCAGCACCTCCACGCCGGGGGTGCCGCGCAGCTGCTCGTCGTAGCGCGCCTGCAGCCCGGACAGCCCCACCGGGTCGCCCGGGCGGACGGCACCGTCGGACGCCTCGACGACCTCTGCGGTGGCCTCGCCGACGGTTCCGAGCAGCGGCTGCCCGAACGCCCGCGTCGGGGCCAGCGGCAGCGTGCCCTCGACGGCCAGTGACCCGGGGATCGCGGCGAGCTCCTGCCGGGTGGGCACGTCACCGTCGGCACGCAGGACGAGCCCCTCGACGAACGCCTGGTCGCCGGCCGCCTCGACCCGCCGGCGGTAGGCCCCGGGGTCGATGCCGAGCAGTCGCGCCAGCCGCTCGGCCGACGTCCCGGCAGCGTCGGGGTCGACGTCGGTCTTGTCGATCCCGACCCGCACGACCGGTCGTGCGGTGACGAGGACGGCGTCGTCGGCGCCGAGCACGTCGCCTCGCTCGGCCGGCGTCGTGCGCACGCCGAGCGTCTCGCCCTCCTCGACGGGCGCCACGACGGACGACTCCCAGCGCACGCGCCAGGCCCCGTCCTGCTCCACGAGGGTCGCAGCGGTGTCGTACGTCCAACTGGCCCCGCCGATCGTCCACCGGTGCCGGAGCTCGGCGGTGGTGACGCCGTCGTCCTCCTCCACCGACGTCACCCGCACCCGTTGCGTCCCGCCGACGTCGCCGACGACCCGTTCGAGGTCGGCCTGGTTGCGGGTCCCGTCGCCCGTCGTCGGCACCGACGTGACGTCGCCCTTCGACAGTCCCGCGGCGAGCGTCCGGGCCGCGTCGTCGGGGTCGGGGCCGCCGAGGCTGCACCCGGCCAGTACGCCTGCGGCCAGCAGCGGTGCGGCACCCGCGACGACGACGCGGACACGGGCGGGGCGACGCAGACGCATGACGGCAGTAGACCAGCCCGGGCCGCACGGTCGACGACGGCGCGCGGCAGCCTGCGCCGCGCCCTGTTCAGGTTGTCGGCAGGTTCGCGTCCCTACGGTCCCACCCATGACGACGCGAACCTTCGCCGCTTCCAAGGTCCCCTCCGTCCTGGCGACGTTCTGGGTGGTGAAGCTGCTCACCACCGGCATCGGCGAGACCGGGTCGGACTACCTCGGCACGGTGAGCATCGCGCTCGCCGCAGCCATCGGCATCGGCGGCTTCGCCCTGGCGCTGTGGACGCAGCTGCGGGCAGACCGGTACCACCCGGTCCGCTACTGGACCACGGTCCTCGCCGTCGCGGTGTTCGGCACGATGATCGCTGACGGTCCGCACGTCGTCCTCGGCACGCCCTACTGGGTCGACTCGCTGGTCTACCTCGCGCTGCTCAGCGTGGTGCTCGCGTGGTGGCGGCGCAGCGAGGGCACGATCTCGGTCCACTCGATCACGACGGCCCGACGCGAACGCTTCTACTGGGGCGTCGTGCTGCTGACGTTCGGCCTCGGCACCGCGCTCGGCGACGCAGCCGCCGTCGACGCCGGCCTCGGCTTCGTCTGGTCGATCCTCGTCTTCGGGGCCGCCATCCTCGTGCCCTGGGGCCTGTGGCGCGCGGGCCTGAACCCGACCATCACGTTCTGGTCGGCCTACGTGATGACGCGCCCGCTCGGCGCGTCGGTGGCCGACTGGCTCGGCAAGGGGACGAAGGACGGCGGGGTCGGCTGGGGCACCGGGTCCGTGACGCTCGCCGGTCTCGTGCTGTTCGCCGGGCTCGTCACCTACCTGGCCCTCACCCACCGCGACGTCGACAGCGCCGTGGACAGGGCCGTCGACCGGGAGACGGGCGATGCCGGCGCGGGCGGTACCCCCGTCAACGACACCCCGCGCGACGCCGTCCCGCAGCGGTGACCTTCAAGACCGCGCACTGCTCGTAGCATCGCGGTGTGTCCCCCTCCGTGCGCCTGGTCCCGATGACCGCCGAGCAGTTCCCCGCCTATCGCGAGCTGGCCGAGCGGGAGTACGCGGAGAACATCGTGGCGGCGGGGATGATGCCCGAGACCGAGGCCCGGCGGAAGGCCGCCGACGACTTCGCGAGCTCCCTGCCCGACGGCGTCGACACCGCGGACCACGAGCTCTGGACCGCGCGGGACGGCGACCTCGAGGTCGGCATGCTGTGGCTCGGGTTCACCGAGAGGTCGGACGGGCTGGTCGCCTTCGGGTACGACTTCCTGGTCACCTCCGACCGACGCCGTCAGGGCTACGGCTGGGCCATCATGGAGGCGGCCGAGCAGGTCTGTCGCGACCGCGGGGTGGTCGAGGTCGGGCTGTCGGTCTTCGGGTTCAACTCCGGCGCCCGGGCGTTGTACGAGCAGATGGGGTTCGAGGTCACCATCCTCCAGATGCGCAAGCGTCTCTGAGTCACTGCGCCGCGGAGCGGTCGCCGGACGTGTCGGCCAGCACAGGTCGAGAACGTCGACCTTCGCCAGGCCGGAGTCCTAGAGTGTCGCCAGCGGTGCCGGGACACGCCCGGCACCCACAGTTCGGGGGAACTCATGACACGAAAGATGATGGGCTGCGTCGCGGCCCTCGTGACCGCGACGACAGCAGCAGGGATCGTCGGTCTCGGGAGCACGAGTGCGTCGGCACGCGGCGAGGCGCCGACGGTGGCCGCCGCCGACTCCTACGCCCGGCAGCACGGTGCACCGCGAGCGGACCTGCGTCTGGACCGCACCGTCCAGGTGCCGGGCGGCAGCGTCGCGCACTTCCAGCAGTACCTCGCCGGCAAGCCGGTGATCGGTGCCGAGGTCGTCGTCCAGCTCGACGCCCGCGGGAAGATCCACGGCACCACCGGCGCCGTCACGTCGGCGCCGCGCAGCGTCACGGCGGCACCCGCACGCACCGAGGCG
>NZ_LUNF01000085.1:0-7863 GCF_001626145.1 Aeromicrobium sp. REDSEA-S32_B7 | reverse complement strand
CGGCGGGGCGAACACGTGCGCGAGCGCGTCGGTGTTCGCGGCCTGCTCGATCGAGGCCAGCAGGCCCTCGTCACCCTCGGCGGCCGGTCGCAGATCCATCCGTCGATCCTCGCACGTCCCGGATCCTGAGACGTCTTCTCGGTCCCCGGACCCCGTGCCACGGTGGAGACCCACCCCGCGACACCCCGCTCGCGACACCCGCCGCGACAGCTGAGGAGACACCATGAGTGACCAGTGGTCGTTCGAGACCAAGCAGATCCACGCCGGCCAGACGCCAGACCCGACCACCGGTGCCCGCGCGCTGCCGATCTACCAGACGACGTCGTACCAGTTCCGCGACACCCAGCACGCCGCCGACCTGTTCAGCCTGGCGGAGCCGGGCAACATCTACACGCGCATCATGAACCCGACGCAGGACACCGTCGAGCAGCGGCTGGCCGCGCTCGAGGGCGGTGTCGGCGCGCTGCTGTTCGCATCGGGCCAGGCGGCCACGACCGGCGCGCTGACCAACGTCGCCGAGGCCGGCGACCACATCGTCGCGTCGGCCAGCCTCTACGGCGGCACCGACTCGCTGCTGCGCCACACGTTCCCGAAGCTCGGTATCCAGGTGACGTTCGTCGAGGACAACAACAACCCCGACGCCTGGCGCGCCGCGGTGCAGGAGAACACCAAGGCGTTCTTCGGCGAGACCATCGGCAACCCGAAGGGCGACGTGCTCGACCTGGAGGCCATCTCGACCGTGGCGAAGGAGGTCGGCGTGCCGTTCCTCGTCGACAACACCGTCGCCACGCCCTACCTGCTCAACCCGCTCAAGCACGGTGTCGACACGGTCATCCACTCCGCCACGAAGTACATCGGTGGGCACGGCACGGCCATCGCCGGGGTCGTCATCGACGGCGGGACCTTCGACTACGGCGCCCACGGCGACAAGTACCCCGGCTTCACCCAGCCCGACGCCAGCTACCACGGGCTCGTGTTCGCGGAGGCGCTCGGGCCGGCGGCCTTCATCGCCAAGCTGCGCGTGCAGTACCTGCGCAACGTCGGCGCCGCGATCTCGCCGTTCAACGCGTTCCTCATCGCGCAGGGCCTCGAGACGCTCAGCCTGCGCGTGGAGCGTCACGTCGAGAACACCCGCCAGGTCGCGGAGTGGCTGTCGGCCCGCGACGACGTCGCGACGGTGACGTGGGCGTCGCTCGAGGGCAACCCCTACAAGGAGCTCGCCGACAAGTACGTCCCGCGGGGCGCCGGCGCCGTCCTGACCTTCGAGCTGCCCGGTGGGATCGACGCCGGCCGACGGTTCATCGACGCGCTCGAGCTGTTCAGCCACGTCGCGAACATCGGTGACGTGCGTTCGCTGGCCATCCACCCGGCCAGCACGACGCACTCGCAGGGCACGCCCGAGGAGCACGCCGCCACCGGCGTCACCCCCGGTCTGGTGCGCCTCGCGGTGGGCCTGGAGGGCATCGACGACATCCTCGCCGACCTCGAGGCGGGACTGCGCGCGGCCAAGTGACCTCACCGCACCTGACCAGCCAGGATCTCCCTTCCGTCACCGGCGCGTGGCGGGAGGGAGATCCTGTCGGTTCCCGACGCTTCGCCGACGTCGGCGACGTCGCGCTCGAGAGCGGGTCGGTCCTGCCCGACGTCCGCCTGGCCTACGAGACGTGGGGGACGCCGGGCCGCGACGCGGTGCTGGTGCTGCACGCGCTGACGGGCGACAGCCACGTGGTCGGCCCGGCCGGACCGGGGCACGCCAGCCCAGGCTGGTGGGACACGCTCGTCGGGCCCGGCCTGCCGATCGACACCGACCGCTTCCTCGTGGTCTGCGCCAACATCCTGGGCGGCTGCCAGGGCTCGACGGGTCCCGCCTCCGTCGCCCCGGACGGTCGCGCGTGGGGCAGCCGCTTCCCCGACCTGACGGTCCGCGACCAGGTCACCGCGGAGGTGCTGCTGGCCGACGCCCTGGGCATCGAGCGCTGGTACGCCGTCGTGGGCGGCTCGGCCGGCGGCATGCGCGGTCTGGAGTGGGCGGTCGGGCACCCGTCGCGGGTGGAGCGGTTGTTCCTGCTGGCGACGTCGGCGCAGGCGTCGGCCGAGCAGCTCGCCCTGTCGTCGGTGCAGCAGGCGGCGATCACGACCGACCCGCACTTCCACGGCGGCGACTACTACGCCGAGCGTCGCGGCCCGACGAACGGGCTCGACCTCGCGCGACGGGGGGCGCACGTGGCCTACCGCAGCGAGCCCGAGCTCCAGCAGCGCTTCGGTCGCGAGCGCGAGCCCGACGGTCGGTTCAGCGTCGCGTCGTACCTGGAGCACCACGGCACGAAGCTCACCCGCCGCTTCGACGCCGGCTCCTACCTGGCCCTGACGCGGGCGATGGACTCCCACGACGTCGGGCGCGGCCGTGGCGGGGTCGCCGCGGCGCTCGGCCGTGTGACGGCACGGACGGTCGTCGCGGGGATCGACTCCGACCGCCTCTACCCGCTGCACCAGCAGCAGGAGCTGGCCGACCTGGTGCCGGGTGCGGACGGGCTCGACGTCGTGCACTCGGTGCACGGGCACGACGGGTTCCTCGTCGAGCAGGAGCAGGTCGGCGCCCTCGCCCGACGCGCCCTCGCTGAGTAGTCCCCACGATTCGGTACGTCATCGCCCCTCTCGGGGCGAGAAGTGGGCGATGACGTGACGAATCGTGGGGGGTGATCAGGGTGTGGGGAGGCCGACCGTGCCGGCGAGGGTCGCGACGTGGACGTCGAGGAACGCGGCGGGGTCGTGCAGGGTGTCGGGCCCGTACTGGCCGAACACCTCGAAGGCCACGGCGCCGACGAGGGCCGACCAGAGGCCGAGCGCGCGGGCGAGGTTCGTCACGGGCAGCGCCAGCGCGTACTCGGTGCGGATCCGCTCGAGGTCGGTGCGCAGGCTGCGCGGCAGCGACCCGTCGACCTCGCGCAGGTCGCCCCGTCGGTGTGCGTCCTCCAGCACCGTGAGCAGCGCGACGACGACCCTGGTGCCCGGTTCGACCGTCGCGTCCGGGGGTGCCGCGTAGCCCGGCACGGGCGTGCCGTGCAGCAGCGCGAACCGCGACGGCTCGCGCAGCGCCCACGACCGCATGGCCTGGGCCGCGGCCTGCAGGCGACGGACGGAGGTACGCCGTGACGACGCCGCCACCGCCGCCTCGACCTCGGCGCCCAGCTCGTCGTACGCGTCGACGATCAGGAGGGTCAGCAGCGCGTCACGGTCCTTGACGTACCGGTACACGGCCGACGACACCAGGCCGAGCTCCCGCGCGACGGCTCGCAGCGATAGCTCTGCGGGCGTGGTGGTCGCGAGCTGCTCACGGCCGATGCGGACGATGTCGCGCAGGGTCTGCTCGCGGGCGACCTGACGGGGCGTGGGCACGGTGCCACCCTACCGTTCACGACATCGACATGTCGATACAGAGAACACTGCTCTTGACAGCGCGGCGGTACGCGCGCACCCTGGACGCACAACCAACAGAGAGCAGTGCTCTCTCAACGTCAGGAGTCACCATGAGTATCTTGGTCATCGGCGCTGGTCAGATCGGCCCGCACGTCGCCACCCTCCTCGCCGAGCGCGGCGAGGCGGTCACCGTCGCCACCCGGTCCGGGTCGGGTCCCGAGCACCCGCTCGTCACCCGCACCCGCCTCGACGCCACCGACGCCTCCGCGCTCGACCGCGCCTTCGCCGACGTCGACGTCGTGCACCTCTGCGTGCACGCGTCGGCCTACCGCCCCGACGTCTGGGAGCGCGAGCTGCCCCCGCTGGAGCGGGCCGTGCTGGCCGCCGCGGAGCGCCACGACGTGCACGTGGTCTACCCGGAGAGCGTCTACGCGTTCGACACCTCCGGCGTGCTCGGAGCGGCGCCGAGGATCGCACCGCGCTCGGCGATGGGGCGGGTGCGCGCCACCCTGCTGGAACGTCGAGCTGCGTCGACGGCGCGCACCACGAGCGTCGTGGCCTCCGACTTCTACGGCCCCGGCGCGGCGATGGCGCACGGCGGCGACCGGATGGTCGGGCCCGCGGCGTCGGGCCGGACGGTGCGCCCGCTCGGCCGCGTCGACCTCCCGCACGCCTGGACCTACCTGCCCGACCTCGCCGCCGCCATGGTCGCGGCGGCCGACGCCACCGCAGGGCCCGACGTCGTGCTCGCACCGGTCGTGCACGCGTCGCAGCACGAGCTGGCACTGGCCTACGCCCGCGCCGCCGGCCGCGACGACGTCCGCGTGCGGGCCGTGCCGGCCTGGGCGCTGCGAGCCGGCGGCGTCGTCAACGCCGACGTCCGGGCGATGGCCGAGATGTCCTACCTCTTCACCGAGCCGCTGCTCGTCGACGAGGGCGCGACGATCATGCCGGCCACTCCCCTCGACGTCGCCGCCGCAGCCGTCGTCGACCCGGCGTCGCGGAGCACCGTCGCCCGTCCCTGAGCACCGAGGGGGCGATGGCGGTCCACGACGGGACGAGCGTCAGGGTCAGACGAGCTTGCGGACCACGCCGCGCGGCGCGTACCGCAGGACCTGGCCGAGGGGGCCCCACGGCCAGCCGGGCGTGGCGGCGGTGTCGACCTCCTTCTGGATGGCCTTCACCATCGAGCGCACCCCCGTGGGGGTGTCGACCATGAGTCGCTGCTCCTGCTCGACCTGCTCGTTCATCTCCGAGGCGATGTAGCCCGGGAACAGCGTCGTCACGGCGATGTCGAGCCCGCGGCGACCGACGAGGTCCATCCGGATGCCCTCCGCGAGGTGGGCGACCGCTGCCTTGGTCGCGGCGTACGCCGTCATCGAGCCGGGCATGCCGCGCATGGCCGACATCGAGGAGATGACGACGAGGTGGCCGGCCTTGCGCTCGTAGAAGTGCGCCATGGCGGCCTCGCACTGCGCCATCGCCGCGACGACGTTGGTCTCGACGGTCTCGCGGTTCGCGGCGAACGCGCCGGTGCCGATGCGTCCGCCCTTGCCGAGCCCGGCGTTGACGACGACGCGGTCGAGGCCGCCGAGGTCCTGGATGGCCCGGGCGAAGACGTCGAAGACCTGCTCGTGGTCGTTCACGTCGAGCGCGTGCACGACCACCTGGACGTCGGGGTGCGCCGCCGTGATCTCCGCGGCGAGGGCCTCGAGCCGGTCGACGCGCCGCGCGGTCAGCGCCAGGGAGTGACCCTGTGCCGCCAGCTGGCGAGCCATCTCGGCGCCGAGCCCCGAGCTGGCACCGGTGATGAGCACGTTCGTGCGCACGTCAGTCCCTCCGGCCCATGCGCACGGCCGCCTTGGCCATCTCGCGGTAGTACAGCGGCCGCAGGAACCGCTTGGCGGCGTAGGCCAGCTTGCCCTCGCGGTCGGTCAGGACGATGTGCCGGCCCTTCTCGACCTCGGCGATGACGATGGCGGCGATGTCGGCCGCGGTGCGCTTGGAGCCGTCGATGAGCTTGGCCGCCGACTTCTGCGCCGACTCGTCCTTGCCGCGCAGCGAGGAGGTCAGGTTGGTCTTGAAGAAGGTGGGGCAGACGACGCTGACCTGGATGCCCGAGGGCTTGAGCTCGTGGAACAGGGTCTCGCTGAGCGCGACGACGCCGGCCTTGACGGAGTTGTACTCGCTCATGCGCGGCGGGTGGATGAGCCCGGCCGCCGACGCGGTGTTGACGATCGTGCCCCGACCCTGCTGCTTCAGCAGCGGGACGAACGTGCGGCAGCCGCGCACGACGCCGAGCAGGTTGATGTCGACGATCCACTGCCACTGGTCCATCTCCGACAGCTCGATCCGGCCACCCGCCGCGACGCCCGCGTTGTTGAAGAGCACGTCGAGCCCGTCCCACGTCTCGACGACGTGGTCTCGCACGGTGCTCCAGTCGACGTCGGACGTCACGTCGAGGGTCCGGTAGGACACCTCGGGGTGGGCGGCCGCGAGCGCCTGCAGCACCTCCGGGACCTCGGCGTGGACGTCGGTGGCGAGCACGCGACACCCCTGCTCGGCCAGCTGGGTGACGAGGGCGAGGCCCAGCCCGGAGGCCGCGCCGGTGACGAGCACGCGCGTGCCCGGGACGAAGATCGACATGCTCAGATACTAACGGTATCCGAAACTCGTCGTCCACGACCCGGCCCGCCGGGCCCCCACGGTGCACAGGTGTGGACGGCCCTGTGCACGAGTTACACCCGTGTTGTTCACAGGTGTGGACACGCCTGTGCGCGAGTTACACGCGTGTTGTTCACAGCTGTGGGCAACGCTGGGGAGAACGACAGACGTGTGATTCAGCGCACTCAGCCCAGCAGCTGCTGGGAGCGCACCAGCACCGCGACCACCACGGCCGCCCACACGAGGGCGAAGGCCGCCACCTGCACGAGCGTGCGGCGCGTCCGCGGCCCGTAGGCGAACACCGCGCCCAGCAGCACGCCGGCCACGAAGCCGCCGAGGTGGCCCTGCCAGCTGATCGGGCCGAGGAAGCCGATGGCCACGTTGACCGCCAGCAGCGCGAGCAGGCCGCGCACGTCCTCGCGTGCCCGGAGCATGAACAGCAGCGCCATGCCGAACAGGCCGAACACCGCACCCGACGCGCCCGCCGTCCCGCTGAACGGCGCCGACAGCCACATGACGAAGACGCCGGAGACCACGGCGGTGGTGAGGTAGGCGGCGATGAAGCGCACCGTGCCCAGCTTCCGCTCGACGAGCGGGCCGAACAGGTAGAGCGCGTACATGTTGAAGAGGATGTGCAGCGTCCCGAGGTGCAGGAACGCCGACGTGAGCAGCCGCCACCACTGACCGTCGGCCACGCCGACCGGGAACATCGCGCCCTGCTGGTACAGCGGGCTGCGCAGGTCGCCGGTGAGCAGCTGTAGGACGTACACGACGACGTTGATCCCGATGATCACCAGCGAGACCGCACCCTCGCGGGTCTGCAGCGCACCGCCGGCGACCGTGCGTGGCAGGCGCACCGACTTCGCGCCGCGGTTGACGCACTCCGGGCACTGGAAGCCGACGGACGCCTCGTTCATGTCCTGCGTGCAGATGGGCCGCTCGCACCGCTGGCAGCTGATGAGCGCCTCGCGGTCCGGGTGGCGGTAGCACCGGGGCGCGCCGTCGGGGCGCGACCCCGGTGCCGTTCCGGTCATGTCAGCCGCGGTCGATGGTGACCTTCTCGATCACCACGGGCTCGACGGGACGGTCGAAGCCGTCCGTCGGCACCGCGGCGATCGCGTCGATCACCTTCTGGCCGGCCTCGTCGGCGACCTCGCCGAAGATGGTGTGCTTGCGGTTCAGCCAGTCCGTCGGGACGACCGTGATGAAGAACTGCGAGCCGTTGGTGCCCGGTCCCGCGTTGGCCATCGCCAGCAGGTAGGGCTTGTCGAAGCGCAGGTCGGGGTGGAACTCGTCCTCGAACGTGTAGCCGGGGCCACCCGTGCCGGTGCCGAGCGGGTCGCCGCCCTGGATCATGAAGTTGCTGATGATGCGGTGGAACGTGATGCCGTCGAAGAACGGGCGCGTGGCGACCTGGCCGGTGGCGGGGTCGAGCCACTCCTTCGTGCCCTCGGCGAGGCCGACGAAGTTCTCGACGGTCTTGGGGGCGTGGTCGGGGAACAGCCGGACCACGACGTCGCCGTGGTTGGTGTGCAGGGTAGCGCTCAGCGGGGAAGACACGTCAGTCCTTCGGGGGGATCGTGCGGGACGGGACCTTGACATCTTCCCACGACCCGACAACTGCGGCCGGTCGACGCACCGCGACGCGAGACGGCCTGCCGCCCGCTAGCGTGGGCCCATGCGAGAGCACCCCGTCCGACTGGTCCTGGCCCTGCTCGCCGTCGTCGCCGGCATCGTCGTCGCGCGGAACCTCACCGCCGACCGCGGTGGCGTGTACGACCC
>NZ_LUNF01000084.1:0-12537 GCF_001626145.1 Aeromicrobium sp. REDSEA-S32_B7 | reverse complement strand
CCGCTACACCGTGCAGGACTTCGTCGACCGCTCGACGGCGGCGCTCACGATCGCGAGCGAGCGGGTCCGGCTGCGCTACGGGTTCGCGTGCACGTCGTCCGCGGCGACGCAGGAGCAGATCCGCCGTTCGGCCGCGGCGCACGCGCCGACGGACGTCGTCGAGGTGCTGCGGATGCACCCGCCGCTGCCGGTGGAGGTGAGCCGATGATCCGCGTCGCGATCGTCGGGGCCGGCCAGGCCGGGCTCTCGGTCAGCCACCACCTCACCAGGCTCGGCGTCGAGCACGTCCTGCTCGAGGCGGCCACCCCCGCCCACGAGTGGGCCGACAGCCGTTGGGACAACTTCACCCTCGTGACGCCCAACTGGCACTGCCGCCTGCCTGGCCACGTGTACGAGGGTCCCGACCCCGACGGGTTCATGACCCGCGACGAGGTGGTCGCCTGGCTCGACGACTACGTGCGCTCCTTCGACCCGCCCGTGCGGACGCACACCCGGGTCGTCGAGGCGCGGGAGCGCGACGGGGGCGGCTTCGTGCTCGACCTCGAGACGCCCGACGGCCCCGACACCCTCGAGGCCGACGACGTGGTCGTGGCGACCGGCGGGTACCACCGCCCGATCGAGCCGGCGTTCGCGCGGGCGATCGACCCGTCGGTCACCCAGCTGCACTCCCAGCAGTACCGCAACGCCGACCAGCTGCCCGAGGGTGGCGTGCTCGTGGTGGGCACCGGGCAGTCCGGCGCGCAGATCGCGGAGGACCTGCACCTCGAGGGGCGCCAGGTGCACCTCGCGCTGGGCGACGCGCCTCGCGTCGCGCGCTTCCACCGGGGCCGCGACTGCATGACGTGGCTCGCCGACATGGGCCTGTACGACACGGCCGTGGCGCAGTACCCCGGCGGCCTGGCCGCCCGGGAGAAGACGAACCACTACGTGACCGGCCGCGACGGCGGCCGCGACATCGACCTGCGGGCCTTCGCCCTCGACGGCATGCGCCTGTACGAGCCTCGACCTCGCCGCCGAGGGGATCACGTCGGTCGTCTGGGCCATCGGCTACCGGCCCGACTACCGCTGGCTGCGGGTCGGGGTGTTCGACGGGACGGGACGCCCGACGCACACGCGCGGCGTGACCGCGGTGCCCGGCCTGTTCTTCGTCGGCCTGCCGTGGATGCACACGTGGGGGTCCGGACGGTTCCTCGGCGTCGCAGCCGACGCGGAGCACGTCGCGCAGTGCATCGTCGGCGCGCAGCGCTCGGTGCCCGCGGAGGCCTGATGCGCATCGGTGCGGTCGCGGCGCACTTCGGGCGCGACCTCGACCGTGCGCTCGCGAAGGTCAGAGCGATCATCGACTCCGCCCGCGCGGACGGCGTCGAGCTGCTGGTGCTGCCCGACGCGACGCTCGGCGGCTACCTGACCGACCTGCGCGACCCTCGGGCGGACCTGCCGCCGACGCTGGCGCAGGACGACCCGCGGCTCGCCGAGGTCGCGGCCGCGGCGGGCGACATGGTCGTGTGCCTCGGCTACACCGAGAGCGCCGAGGTCGACGGCGAGCAACTTCGGCACAACGCCGCCCTGTGCGTGTCGGGCGACGGCGTCCTTGGGCGGCACCGCAAGGTGCACCAGCCGCTGGGGGAGTCGCTCGTCTACGCGCCCGGCGACCGGTTCGAGGCGTTCGACACGCCGCTCGGCCGCCTCGGCATGCTCATCGACTACGACAAGACCTTCCCGGAGTCGGCGCGGTCGCTGGCGCTGGACGGTGCCCGCGTCGTCGCCTGCCTGTCGGCGTGGCCGGCCAGCGTGACCGACCGGGCGTCGCGGCTGCCGCAGGACCGGCAGTCGCGGCTCTTCGACCTGTACGACAGCGCCCGCGCGGCCGAGAACCAGGTGGTCTGGGCGTCGTCGAACCAGACGGGGGTGCTCGGCGGGCTGCGCTTCCTCGGCCAGGCCAAGGTCGTGGGGCCCGGTGGCGACGTGCTGGCGCGCACCTGGTCCAAGGGCGGGATCGCGGTGGCCGACGTCGACGTCGAGCACGAGGTCGCGCGGTCGCGCCGCGTGCTGCACCACCTCGACGAGCTGCGTCCCGACAGCTACGTCACGACAGGTCGCGAGCCGTCATGAGGGTGGCCCTGCTGACGTACTCGACCAAGCCGCGCGGCGGCGTCGTGCACACGCTCGCGCTCGCCGAGGCGCTCGCCCGGGCCGGTGCCGACGTCGACGTGTGGACGCTCGCGCGCGGCGGGGACCGCACCTTCTTCCGTGCCGTCGACCCGGCGGTGGGGCTGCGTCCCGTGCCGTTCCCCGACGTGCCCGGCGAGGCGGTCGGCGCCCGCATCCTGCGCTCGATCCGCACCCTGCGCGACGCCCTGAGAGGCGCCGACTACGACGTCGTGCACGCGCAGGACTGCATCAGCGCGAACGCGGCGCTGGCGGCGGGCCTGCGCTGCCTGCGCACGATCCACCACCTCGACACGTTCACGACGCCCGAGCTCGTGGCCTGCCACGACCGCGCGGTGCTCGAGCCGGCCGGGCACGTGTGCGTCTCCGAGGCGGTCGCCCGCGAGGTGCGCCAGCAGTACGGCGCGCAGCCGGTGGTGATCGCGAACGGCGTCGACGCCGGACGGTTCGAGCAGGCAGCGTCGCCGGCGGCAGCGTCGCAGCGCGACCGGTGGCGCGACCAGCTGGGCCACTACGTGCTGGCCGTGGGGGGCATCGAGCCGCGCAAGGGCAGCATCGACCTGCTCGAGGCGTACGCACTGCTGCGACCACGGCACCCGCACCTGCGGCTCGTCCTCGCGGGCGGGGAGACGCTCTTCGACTACCGCGACTACCGCGCCGCCTTCGACCGACGCGCACGGGAGCTGGGCGTGGAGCCGACGATGCTCGGCGTGGTCGACGACGACGCGCTCCCGTCGCTCGTCGCGGCCGCGCGGACCATGGCCTTCGTGTCGACCAAGGAGGGGTTCGGACTGGCGGCGCTCGAGGCCCTCGCAGCGGGCGTGCCCGTGGTGGCGCGCGACCTCCCGGTGCTGCGCGAGGTCTTCGGGCCCACCGTCTCGTTCGCGACCGACCCGGCCGGCATCGCCGACGCCATCGACGGGGTGCTCCGTGGCCCGACCGACGCGGTACCGGGTCGCGAGCTCGCCCGCTCCTACACGTGGGACGCCGCGGCACGGGCGCACCTCGCGGTCTACGCAGGCCACGCGTCGTGACCGACCTGCCCATCGGCCGAGCGTTCGCCGTGCTGGCGGAGCGGTCGCCGGACGCCGTGGCGGTGCACGACGGCGATGACGTCTGGACCCGTCGCCGGCTCGAGGACGACACGAACCGGCTGGCCCGGGCGTGGCAGGACCGGGTGGGGCTCGACGACGTGGTCACGGTGGCGCTCCCGAGCGGGATCGACCTGGTCCGCGCGTGCGTCGCGGCCTGGAAGCTGGGCGCCACGCCTCAGCCGTTGGCCCCGACGCTCGACGTCGCCGAGCGGCAGGCGGTCCTCGACCTGACGGGTCCGGCCCTCGTCGTCGACGGGCGGCTCGGCGAGACCTCGACCGTCCGGTCGCGCCGTTCGTGCCGCGGCACGCCGTGCAGCTCGTCGCGAGCCCGCTGTTCCACGCCGCACCCTTCGTGTACGCCATGCGCGGCCTCATGACCGGGCACGAGCTGGTGCTCATGCCGACGTTCGAGCCCGCCGAGTGGCTCCGCCTGGTCGAGCGCCGCCGGGTGACGTGGTCGGTGCTCGTGCCCGCGACGATGCACCGGGTCCACCGGCTCGGACCCGACGCGCTCGCGGCGGCCGACGTGTCGTCCCTGGAGCAGGTCCTGCACCTCGGCGCCCGGTGCCCCGCGTGGCTCAAGCGCGCGTGGATCGACTGGCTCGGCCCGGAGCGGGTGGTCGAGGTGTACGCCGGCACCGAGTCGCAGGGCGTCGCCATGATCACCGGCGCCGAGTGGCTCGCGCACCCGGGCTCGGTCGGCCGCGGTTGCGGCGGCACCCGCTTCCGCGTGGCCCGGACCGACGGCGAGGACTGCGCGCCCGGCGAGCGCGGCGAGATCCTCATGCGGCGCGACCACCCCACCTATTCCTACGTCGGCGCCGAGCCCACCGTCCGCGACGGCTGGCACACCCTCGGCGACGTCGGGTACCTCGACGCCGACGGCTTCCTCTTCGTCGAGGATCGGCTCGCGGACGTCGTGACGACCGGGGGGACGGTCGTATACCCGGCCGACGTGGAAGGGGTGCTCGAGGCCCACCCGGACGTGCGGGCCTGCGTCGTGGTGCCCGCCGACGACGACCGGCTCGGCCAGGTGGTGCACGCCGTGGTCGAGACCGACGCCGACCTCGCCGACCTCGAGCGCTGGGCGGCCGAGCGGCTGGCGCCCGAACGACGGCCGAGGTCGTGGCAACGGGTCGCCGAACGTCTGCGCCCCGACACCGGCAAGGTCAACCGCAGCCGGTGGCGGCCGTCCGCCGGCGGGGGACGGCGCTCAGCCCTCGCCCGTCGGACGGTGGGGACCGGGGTCGAGCCACCGCTCCACCAGCTCGGCGACGTCGCTCCCACTCGCGTCGGAGAGGCCGGGCAGGTCGAGGAAGTGTCGCGCGATCGTGACGCCCATGATGCTCGAGACGACGAGCGCGGCCCGGGTCGCGGCCTGCTCGTCGTCCATGGTCGCGGCGAGGGTCGCTGCGCGCTCCTGCAGGTACGTGCTCATGACCTGCGCGGCCTGCGGCGACGTGAGCATCGAGCGCAGGAGCGCGCGGGTCGGCGCGGGCAGCTCGTGGAGGCGGACGTCGAGCACCTCCTCCAGGTGCCGCGGGACGTCGTCGTGGTCGAGGTCGTCGACGGGCCGTACCGCCAGGGCGAACAGCGCCTGCTTCGAGCCGTAGTGCTGCAGCACGAGCGACGGGTCGACGCCGGCGCGCCGGGCGATGCCGCGGATGGTGGCGCCGTCGCCGTGCGTGCCGAACTCCTCCTGGGCGGCCTCGAGGATGCGTGCGGCGGTCGCCTCGCGGCGCTGGGCGCGGGTCGGCTGGGAGTCCGTCATCCCTTCACTCTACATCTGTTGAGCGACATGCTAGCGTTGACTCAACAACTGATGAGCGAAAGCTCGTCGCCGAGCCCAGGGGGCACCCATGAAGGACAACAGCAGCGACACGCGAGACACCGACACGCGCCACACCGACACCCGCGCGACCACCCGGAAGGTGCTGGTCGTCGGTGCGACCCGGGGGCTGGGCCTGGCCGTGGTCGAGGAGTACGTGGGGCGGGGGGCGCACGTGGTGGCGACCGAGCGGTCCGACGGCCCGTCGGGCCTGCGCACGCTCGCCGAGCGGCACCGCGAGGCCGTCGAGGTGGAGCGGCTCGACGTGACCCGGCCCGAGCAGGTGGCGGCGCTCCGCGAGCGTCTGCGCGGCCGGACCTTCGACCTCCTCCTCGTGGTCGCGGGCATCTCGCTCGCCCCTCAGGAGGCCGTCGGGGTCGACATCGCCACCGACGACTTCACGCGCATGATGGAGACCAACGTGCTGGGCGTCATGCGCACGGTGGAGGGCCTCGACGGCCTCGTGGCCGCGGACGGCACCGTCGCGGTCATGTCGTCCGGCCAGGGCAGCGTCGCGAACAACACGTCGGGCGGCTTCGAGGTGTACCGCGCGACGAAGGCCGCGCTCAACCAGATGGTGCGCAGCTACGCCGTGCGGCAGGCCGGCGGCTCTCGGAGCATCCTCCTGCTGGCGCCGGGCCGCCGCTGGTCGACACGATCGAGGCCCAGCGCGGGCGCGCGGGCCTGCGCTTCCTCGACCGCCACGGCGACGACGTGCCGTGGTGACCTCGGGATAGCACAGGTCGCAGGGGTCCCACGGTCTGCCCACGACGTGAGCAGCCCGCGAGGGGCTCGAACGGTCGGGCGAGGGTGGCGGCCATGTCACTCACCGCACCTCTGGCCCGCACCCGGCGGCCGCGGCGGCCAGGACAGCCCCGCCGCGCCTGGCGTCGGGCGATCAGCCCCCTGGCGCTGCTCGCCGTCTGGCAGCTGGCGTCGAGCACCGGCGTCCTGCCGCGCGAGAAGCTCGACTCGCCCCTGAACGTCCTCGACTCCCTCGTGGGGCTGTGGACCGACGGGCGGCTGCTGGACGCCATCCAGGTGTCCGTGACCCGGGTGCTCGTGGGCTTCGTCCTCGGCGCGGTCGTCGGCGTCGGCCTCGCCGTCGTCGCGGGACTGTCCCGGCTGGGCGAGGACGTCGTCGACGCGCCCATGCAGATGCTGCGCACCCTGCCGCACTTCGGGCTGCTGCCGCTGTTCATCCTCTGGTTCGGCATCGACGAGGCCCCGAAGTACGCGCTGATCGCGCTCGGCGTCGCGTTCCCGCTCTACGTCAACACCTTCGCCGGCATCCGCGGCGTCGACCCCAAGTACCTCGACGCGGCGCGGGCGTTCGGCCTCGGCTGGACCGAGCGGCTGCGGCACGTCGTGCTGCCCGGCGCGCTGCCGAGCACGCTCGTCGGCCTGAGGCTCAGCCTCGGCGTCGCCTGGCTGACCCTCATCGTCGCCGAGCAGATCAACACCACCGCCGGCATCGGCTACCTCGTCTCCGACGCCGCCGGGTTCGGCCGCACCGGCGAGGTGGTCGCCGGGCTGCTCATCTACAGCGTGCTCGGCCTGCTCACCGACGCGCTCGTCCGCATCCTCGAGAGGAAGGCCCTCGCATGGCGACTCGGCTGAACGCACCCCAAGCGCTGCGTGCCCCGACGGTCCCGCCCACCGTCCAGGTCCGCGGCCTGCGCCGCGCGTTCGGCGACACCGTGGTGCTCGACGACCTCGACCTCGACGTGGCGCCCGGCGAGCTCGTCGCGCTGCTCGGGCGCAGCGGCTCGGGCAAGTCGACGCTGCTGCGCCTGCTGGCGGGCCTCGACGCCCCCGACGCCGGCACGGCCGAGGTCGACGGCGTCACCTCCGTGGCGTTCCAGGAGCCGCGGCTGCTGCCGTGGCGCCGGGTGGCGCAGAACGTCGCCCTGGGCCTGCGGACCGGCAGCCGGCGCGAGCGCGACGAGCGGGCTCGGCAGCTGCTCGGCGAGGTCGGGCTGACGGAGAAGGCCGACGTCTGGCCCGTGACGCTGTCCGGCGGACAGGCTCAGCGCGCCTCGCTGGCCCGAGCGCTCGTGAGCGAGCCGGGCCTGCTGCTCCTCGACGAGCCGTTCTCGGCGCTCGACGCCCTGACCCGCATCGAGATGCACGACCTGCTGCTGCGCGTGTGGGCGCGCCACCGGGCGTCGGTGCTGCTGGTGACCCACGACGTCGACGAGGCCCTGCTGCTCGCCGACCGGGTCATCGTGCTCGACCAGGGCCGGGTCGCCCACTCCCTGCGCCTGGACCTGCCGCGTCCTCGCGCCCTGCACGACCCGCGGCTCGTCGCCCACCGCGCGACCCTGCTCGACCAGCTCGGGGTCCGCCCCTCGTCCGCCACCCTCACCAGCACCGCCCAGGAGGCCATCTCGTGAACCGCTCCCGTCTCGCCCTGCCCGCCGTCCTCGCCGCCGCCGCGCTGGTGATCGCCGGCTGCGGAGGGTCGTCCAACGCCGACGCCGTCGGCGCGGACGGCACGGTCGACCTGTCCAAGGTCACGCTCGTCGTCGGCGACCAGAAGGGCGGCTCCGAAGCGCTCCTCACCGCCGCCGGCGAGCTCGACGACGTGCAGTACGACGTGCAGTGGAAGCCGTTCACGTCGGGCCCGCCGTTGCTCGACGCGGTCGCCAGCGGCGCCGTCGACGTCGGCGGGGTCGGCAACACGCCGCCGCTGTTCGCCATCGACCAGGACAAGAAGCTCAAGGTCGTGCAGGCGTCCAAGCAGGGCGCCCAGGGCGACGCGATCGTCGTCCCGAAGGGCTCCGACGTGACCTCGGTGGCCGACCTCGAGGGCAAGAAGGTGGCCGTCGCGAAGGGCAGCTCGGCGAACTACCACCTGCTCGCGCAGCTGAAGACCGCCGGACTGACCCTCGACGACATCGACCCCGTGTGGCTCCAGCCGGCCGAGGGTCTGGCGGCGTTCACCGGCGGGCACGTCGACGCGTGGTCGATCTGGGACCCGTTCACGTCGCAGGCCGAGGTGGCCAACGGCGCGAAGGTCCTGGTGACGGGCGACGGCGTCGTGAACGGCCTGGCCTTCCAGGTGGCCTCCGACGACGCGCTCGACGACCCGGCCACGGAGGCCGCCGTCAGCGACTACCTGCAGCGGCTCGCGCGGGCGCAGGCGTGGGCCAACTCCCACCGGTCTGAGTGGGCGAAGGCATGGGCCAAGGAGACCGGCCTGCCCGCCGACGTGACGGAGAGCGCCATCGGGCGCCGCACCTACCAGCCGATCCCGGTCGCCGAGGCCGTGCCGTCGGAGCAGGACATGTGGGACGCGTTCGTCGCGCAGGGCCAGCTGAGCCGCGACGTCAGCCTCGCCGACTACTTCGACGACCGCTACGACGACGCCGTGCTGGCCGCCGCGAAGGGGGCGGGCGCATGACGGCCTTTCACTGGTTCCTGCCGACGACCGGCGACGGGCGCACGCTCGTCGGCGGAGGTCACGGCGTGCCCGGCGGCCTCGGCCACCCGGGGGGCCGAGCCGGCACCGCCAACGCGTTCCGCCCGCCGTCGATCGACTACCTCGCGCAGGTGGCGCGCACGGCCGAGCTGCTCGACTACGAGGGCGTGCTGACGCCCACCGGCACGTGGTGCGAGGACGCGTGGCTCACCACGGCGGCACTGGTGCGCGAGACGTCGCGGCTGAAGTTCCTCGTCGCGTTCCGCCCCGGCTCGATCGAGCCGACCCTCGCCGCGCAGATGGCCGCGACCTACCAGCGGCTGTCGAACGGGCGGCTCCTGCTCAACGTCGTCACCGGCGGGGAGCCGGCGGAGCAGGCGCGCTTCGGCGACCGGCTCACGCAGGAGCAGCGCTACGCCCGCACCGACGAGTTCCTCACCGTGGTGCGGGGCGCGTGGGACGGCGGGTTCGACTTCACGGGCGAGTACTACGACGTCCGCGACGCCCGCACCCGCGAGGCGCCCGACCCGCTGCCGGAGCTGTACTTCGGCGGCTCGTCGCCGGCCGCGGGTCCGGTGGCCGCGAAGCACGTCGACGTCTACCTGACGTGGGGCGAGCCGGTCGACCTGGTCGCCGAGAAGCTCGACTGGATCCGCGGGCTGGCGAAGGAGCAGGGGCGCGAGCTGCGGTTCGGCATCCGGCTCCACGTCATCACGCGCGACACCAGCGAGGCGGCCTGGGCGGTCGCGCAGCAGATGCTCGACGAGCTCGACCCGGCGGTGGTCGCGCAGGCCCAGGACACGCTGGGGGCGTCGTTGTCGGTGGGCCAGCAGCGCATGCGCGCCCTGCACGAGGGGCGGCGCGACGCGCGCGACGCCCACGACCTCGAGGTCGCGCCGGGACTGTGGGCCGGCGTCGGCCTCGTGCGCGGTGGTGCGGGCACGGCCCTCGTCGGGTCGCACCGCGAGGTGGCCGAGCTGGTGGAGCAGTACCGCGCCATCGGCATCGAGGAGTTCGTGCTCTCGGGCTACCCGCACGTCGAGGAGGCGTACTGGTTCGCGGAGGGCGTGCGTCCCCTCCTCGGCTGATCCGCCGCTCGCCCGCCCGGGCGGTGGATCCTCCACCGGAAGAGGGGCTCGTTCGGTGGCGCTCGCACCGCTCGGGGCGTGGGCGCGCGGGCGGTGGATCCTCCACCGGACGCGGGCCGTTCTCGGTGGAGAAGTCACCGCCGTACAGCCACGAGACCACGCGTCGGACGTGACCGGGCCAAGTCGTACGATGGCGCAAGATCGCGTCGCGGCCTGAGCCCAGCTGAGGTCGTGGCGCGTGTCCCCACTCGTCCTACGCCGGAGCCAGACCATGACGAACGACGACCTGCAGCGCGAGGCCGCCGACCCCCGGACCTCCGCAGCCCGGCTGCACGAGATCGCCCAGGCCGACCGCGAGACGTGGCCCCTCATCGCCGCGCACCCCCAGGCCTACGACGGCCTCCTCGAGTGGCTCGGCGAGCACGGCGACGACACCGTCCGGGAGGCGATCGCCGCCCGCGCCGCGGCAGTGCCCCCGCCGCCTCCGCCGCCGGGACCGCCGGCCCCGCCCGCGCCCCCCACGCAGGAGAGCCCGGTGCAGGAGGCCCCCGTCGAGGAGCCGCCCGTCGCGCCCGTCGCCGAGCCGACCGTCCCGCTCGAGCCGACCCCGGCCCCGACCGCACTCGCGAGCGACGGCGCTGGGAGCACCGAGGCAACGAGCAGTGACGCGACGAGCAGCGGCGGGACGAGCGTCGCCCGCGTCCTGCTCGTGCTCGGCGTCATCGCCGCGCTCGTCGCGGGTGGCTACTTCGGCATCAGCGCCCTCACCGGCGACGACGACTCCGGCAGCCCGGTGGCCGGCACGTCGGCCTCGAAGGACAGCGACGACAAGGGCGGTGACAAGGGTGGGGACGAGGCGAGCGGCTCCGGCGACTCCGACCAGTTCTGCTCGGTCATGAAGGACCTGCGCGACAGCAGCCTCAGCAGCCTCGACAACCTCAACAGCGAGGGCGGCACCCCCGACCTCGACGCCCTGCGCCAGCAGCTCGACGAGACGGCGGCGAAGTACGAGGCGCTGCGCAAGGCCGCCCCGGCGGAGATCGCCGACGATGTGAAGGTCCTCGCCGACCTGATGTCCAGCTCGGCCTCGGCCAGCAGCTCGGGAGGCACCAGCCCGTTCGCGGACTTCTCCTCCAAGGAGTACCTCGACGCCTCGACGAAGGTGTCGCAGTACTACTACACGCACTGCTCGACCTGAGGCGCGCGAGCGGGTGCTCCACGTCGCGCACAGCGGTGCGGCAGCCGATCTTCGTGGGCCTCAGGTGAGCGAGCGCAGTGCCGCCTGCGCCGCCCAGTAGCCCGACATGCCGTGCGCACCAGCGCCTGGAGGAGTGGCGGCTGAGCAGAGGAAGACGCCGTCGGCTCCGGTCGCGTACGGATGGAGGGTGACGCGAGGGCGGAACACGAGCTGCAGCGGGTCGTTCGCGCCCGACACGATGTCGCCGCCGACGTAGTTCGCGTTCTTCCGCGACATCTGCGTCGTGCTGCAGACGGCCGTCGCGCGGATCCGCTCGCGGAACCCGGGCGCGAAGCGCTCGACCTGGGCGACGATCGCCTCGGTCGCGTCGCCGGTGTAGCCCGCCGGCACGTGCGCGTACGTGTAGAACGGGTGCATGTCGCCGACGGAGCGGGTCGGGTCGGCCACGTACTGCTGCGCCGCCAGCACGAACGGCCGCGCCGGCACCTTGCTCGCGGCGTTCGCCCCGCCCGGCGAGAGCCTGCTGTACACCGGCATCAAGAGCTACGTGCTCGACATGTCGCAGGCGCTCGACATGGAGCTCAAGCCGCACGGCGTCCACGTCACGGCGCTCTGCCCGGGCTTCACCCGCAGCGAGTTCCACGCGACGATGGGCAGCGCCGAGGCCGCCAACCGGCTCCCGGCCCTCCTCTGGCAGGAGGCCGACGCCGTCGCGCGCGAGGGCTGGGCGGCCGTCGAGTCGGGCAAGCCCGTGTGCGTCCCGGGCCGCGTGAACAAGGTGCTCTCCCACGCCATGCGTCCGGTGCCGTTCCGCCTGCAGTACCTGATGGGGCGGTCGCTGAACCCGTTCAAGCACTGACCCCGTGCCGGCGCGCCCGGTGAGGGTGGGTGCGGCCTGACCGGGCCGTTCGCGACAAGAGGATCCTCGCGGGGCGGACAGGGTCGGCCTTCGCGGTGGACGCGAAGGAAAAATCCTGGAATTGCAGGTCGTTTGAGCCGTCAAAGTGTTGATGTTCGAACACCCGTTCGGTATCATGGAGGCATGTCCAGCACCGCACTCGCCGCCCGGCTTGAGGCCGTCGCGGCTGAGCTGCGTGCGTACCCGACGAGCACCGATGCGTTGCGGCTGCTGCAGGGGCTCTCCAACGCGATCGACGCGGAGAAGGTGGCGCTGGTCGCGGAGATCGACGAGCATCGGGACTTCGAGGCCGAGGGCTGCTCGAGCCTGAAGAACTGGCTGCGCGACCAGCTCCACCTCGACGGCAGACAGGCGGGCCAGCTGGTCCGCTCCGGTCCGACCCTGCGGGACATGCCCGACCTGGAGTCACTCGCCGTCGAGGGGGCCGTGTCCCTGGACCACGTCGACGCGTTCGGCTACGCCGCCCGCCACATCGACCCGATGGTCGTCGAACACTCGATGGACTGGATGCTGCGTCTGGCCGAGCAGGCCGAGCCGGTCCAGATCCGCAAGGCCGTCAAGAAGCTGCGCGCCACCGCCCACCCCGACGACCTCGACGAGGCCTGGATCAAGGGCATGGACCGCCACGACCTCAAGGTCTCCGTCGTCGGCGACGGAGTCGCCGTCACCGGGTTCCTGCCCTTCGACACCGGCACCAAGCTCAAGACCGTCCTGCAGTCCCTCTCCGCCCCCACCTGCGCCGAGGACGACCGACCCGCCAGCATCCGCCGGGTCACCGCCCTCGACCAGCTCCTCACCGGGATCCTCGACTCTGGTC
>NZ_LUNF01000083.1:0-14724 GCF_001626145.1 Aeromicrobium sp. REDSEA-S32_B7 | reverse complement strand
GTGCGATCCTGCTGGGCTACGCGGCCCAGGCGCCCGACGAGCTGAAGGTCGTCGGCGAGCCGTTCTCGGAGGAGCGCTACGGCGTCGGCTACAGCAAGGACGCCCCGGAGCTGTGCCAGTTCCTGAACGACAGCATCGAGAAGGCGTACGACGACGGAGACTTCGAGAAGGCCTTCGACGCGACGCTCGGCAAGTCGGGCAACGACGTCCCGGCGAAGCCGACGCTCGACGCCTGCGCCTGATCCCCGCGGCGGTCGCCGGGCCCACGACAGGCCCGGCGACCGTCGCTCCACCCTGCGATCCCCCACGGAGGTGACGTGGACGCGTTCACCGAGAACTTCGACCTGGTGCTCTCCGGCTTCGGCGAGACGCTGAAGCTGCTCGTCGTGTCAGGGCTCATCGCCCTCGTCGTCGGCACGCTCGTCGCGGTCGCGCGCGTCTCCCCCGTGCCCGTCCTGCGTGGTGTCGGCATCGGCTACGTGACGATCTTCCGCAACACGCCGCTGCTCGTGCTCATCCTGCTGACCTACTACGGGCTGCCCGAGCTCGGCATCGACTTCGGCTTCTTCGTCATGGTCACGATGGCGATGGGCCTGTACACGGCCGCCTTCGTCACCGAGGCGATCCGGTCGGGCATCAACGGCATCGGCCTCGGCCAGGCCGAGGCGGCCCGCTCGCTCGGCATGCCGTTCTCCCTGACGATGACGCAGGTGGTCCTGCCGCAGGCGTTCCGGCTCACCGTGCCGCCGCTGGCGAGCGTGATGATCGCGCTGACGAAGAACACGTCGCTCGCGGCCGTCTTCGGCATCGCCGAGGCGACCTTCCGCATGAAGGGGCTGAGCAACGACTACGCCAGCGAACGGGTGGTCATCTTCGCCGGGATCGCGCTCGGCTACATCCTCATCGTCGAGCTGATCTCCTTCGGCGCCAACCGCTTCGAGAAGGCCTGGAGGGTCGCATGAGCAACGCCTCGGTCCTGTTCGACGTGCCCGGCCCGCGGGCCGCACGTCGCCACCGCATCGCCGGCGTCGTCACCGTCGTCGGCATCCTCGCCCTGCTCGCGCTCGTCGTCTGGAAGCTCTGGTCGGAGGACCAGCTGACAGCGCAGCAGTGGGAGCCGTTCGTCACGCCACGCCTCGTCGACCTGCTGCTGCAGGGTCTGCTGGACACGCTGCGTGCCGCCGGACTCGCCATCGTCGGCGCGGTCGTGCTGGGTGTCCTGCTGGGCGTCGGCAAGCTCAGCGACCGCGCCGTGGTGCGGTGGCCGTCGTGGCTCGTGGTCGAGTTCTTCCGCGCCGTCCCACTCTTGCTGCTCATCATCTTCGTGTGGGGGCTGGCCGGGAACCCGAACGGCGTCATCTTCCCGCTGGTGGTCGGGCTGGTGCTCTACAACGGCTCCGTCCTCGCCGAGGTGTTCCGCGCCGGCATCAACGCGGTGCCGCGCGGGCAGGCCGAGGCCGGGTACGCGCTCGGGCTCACGAAGTCGACCGTCACGCGGATCGTCCTGCTGCCGCAGGCGGTGAAGATCATGTTCCCGTCGATCATCAGCCAGTGCATCGTCGTCCTCAAGGACACCAGCCTCGGGTACGCGATCCTCGCGCCGGGACTCACCGTGGCCGGTCGGGACATCTTCCGGACGTTCGACAACCGTCTGGCCACCGCGCTCGTGCTCGCGGCGATCTACATCGTGCTGAACCTGCTGCTGACGTTCATCGGTGAGGGGGTCCAGAAGCGCTACGTCGGCACCAGCCGCCGTGGCGGAGCGGTGGGCGCGACGACGGGCGCCTGAGCGTCAGCGCTTCTTGGGCGTGACCCAGAGGTGGATGGTGCCGGCCACGGTGACCGTGCCGTCCTTCAGGGCGGCCGTGACGCGGACCGGGACGTCGGGGCCGTCGGCCCAGGCCTCGGGTTCGGACTCGGCGGTGCAGACGAGGTCGCCGTCGGACTTCGCCAGGTACTGCACGTCCATGCCCTTGGGTAGCCAGCGGTGGTCGCTCGGGCAGGTCGCCTCGGCGAGCAGTCCCATGGCGGCCTCGAGACCGTTGCACGCTGCGCCGCTTGGGGATGGTGATCTGCGCGAAGTGCGGCTTCATCTCCTCCACGCGGAGGTGGATCGAGGCGAAGTAGGGCGCCTTTTGTCCGTAGAAGATCGAGAACAGGCGCTTGCCCTGCGGGAGCGCTGACATCTTCTGGTACACGTCGAGGGTGCTGGGCATGCGCGCGAGTCTAGGACGCTGACAGCGACGCTGTCTGCGTCGCCGGGCCGAGTGTGGCGAACCGCTCAGTAGGGTGAGGCCGTGAACCTGTCGATGACGTCGTACGCGCTGCTCGGTCTGCTCGCGTTCGACGACATGTCGCAGACGACGGGTCTGACGGGCTACGAGCTGAAGCAGCGGGCGGACCGCACGCTCAAGTTCTACTGGACGTCGCCGGCGATGAGCCAGATCTACACCGAGCTCGACAAGCTGCTGGAGCGTGACCTCGTGCACGCCGTGGAGCACGTCGAGGGCCGTCGCACGACCCGCCGGTTCCGGATCAGCGACGAGGGTCGCAGCCAGGTCGAGCGCTGGTTGTCGGCGCCCGTCGACGACCCGTTCCCGGTGCTCAAGCACCCGGTGGCGTTGCGCCTGCTGATGGGCCATCTGACGTCGGCCGAGCACGTGCAGGAGATGCTCGAGGACTATCTGATCCGCCTCGCAGACCGGCGGCGTGAGCTCGAGGCCGTCCGTGAGCTGCTGGGCGACGTCGAGGAGGTGCGGTACGCCGCGCGCGTGGCCGAGTGGGGGTTGTCGTACTACGACAGCGAGCGCGAGATCGTCGAGCGGATCCGGCGCGACGTCGAGGAACGCGGCTGAACCGCGCTCCTCGACGGGTCGCTCAGGTGGAGACCAGCGGGTCCCACGTGACGCCGGAGTCGTCGGCGTCGAGCTCCTCGCGGACGACGTCGAAGGCGACCTGCGGTGAGTACCCCTTGCGGGCGAGCATGCCGGTGAGCCTGCGGATGCGGGTGGTGTCGTCGAGACCGCGCAGGGAGCGCAGCTTCTTCTGCACCAGCCGGTGGGCCGCCTGACGTTCGGCGTCGGGGTCGACGTCGGCGAGCACGTCGCGGGCGAGGTCGTCGGCGATGCCCTTGCGGCGCAGCTCGAGGGCGAGCACCTTGGTGGCGAGCCCCTTGCTGCGCGAGCGTGACTCGACCCAGGCCCGCGCGAACGCGGCGTCGTCGACGAGGCCGACCTCCTCGAACCGGTCGAGCAGGCGGGCCGCGACGTCGTCGGGCACGTGCTTGCGGGCCAGTGCCTCGGCGAGCTCGGCGCGGCTGCGCGGCGAGTCGGTGAGCTTGTTCAGCAGGATGGTCCGGGCGACCGACTCGACGTCGGCGTCCGGGTCCTGCTGGACGTCACGTGGCGCGTCGGTCGGCGCCGGCGGCTCGTGTCCCCCGGCCACGCTCAGAACTCCGTGGCCGGCAGGTCGACGTCGTCGACCTCCTCGTCGAGCTGTGCACCGACACCGAGGTGCTCCTTGACGCGCTTCTCGAGCTCCTCGGCGAGGTCGGGGTTGTCCTTGAGGAACTGGCGTGCGTTCTCCTTGCCCTGGCCGAGCTGGTCGCCCTCGTACGTGTACCAGGCGCCGGCCTTGCGGACCATGCCGGTCTCGACGCCGACGTCGATCAGGCTGCCCTCGCGGCTGATGCCCTGGCCGTACATGATGTCGAACTCGGCCTGCTTGAACGGCGGCGCGAGCTTGTTCTTGACGACCTTGACGCGGGTGCGGTTGCCGACCATGTCGGTGCCGTCCTTGAGCGTCTCGATGCGGCGGACGTCGAGACGGACCGAGGCGTAGAACTTGAGCGCCTTGCCGCCCGTGGTGGTCTCGGGCGAGCCGAACATGACGCCGATCTTCTCGCGCAGCTGGTTGATGAAGATGGCGGTGGTGCCGGAGCCGTTGATGGCACCGGTCATCTTGCGCAGCGCCTGGCTCATGAGACGGGCCTGCAGACCGACGTGGCTGTCGCCCATCTCGCCGTCGATCTCGGCCCGGGGCACGAGGGCGGCGACGGAGTCGATGACGATGATGTCGAGCGCGCCGGAGCGGATGAGCATGTCGGCGATCTCGAGCGCCTGCTCACCGGAGTCGGGCTGGGAGACCAGCAGCGCGTCGGTGTCGACGCCCAGCTTGCGGGCGTAGTCGGGGTCGAGCGCGTGCTCGGCGTCGATGAAGGCTGCGACGCCACCGGCCTTCTGGGCGTTGGCCACCGCGTGCAGCGCGACCGTCGTCTTGCCGGAGGACTCCGGGCCGTAGATCTCGACGATGCGCCCACGCGGCAGGCCGCCGATGCCGAGCGCGATGTCGAGGGCGGTGGCGCCGGTGGGGATGACGCTGACCGGGACGCGGCCCTTCTCACCGAGGCGCATGACGGCGCCCTTGCCGTAGTTGCGGTCGATCTGGGCGATCGCGTTGTCGATCGCCTTCTCGCGCTGGTCGCTCGTCACGGCGGTGACGGGCGCGAGGGGGGACTTGGGAGGCATGCGCTGGTCCGTTCTGCTCGGTGGGTGGCCGGTCGTCTACGACGCTAGGGGCCACCTCAGACATCTGGAGCCTCGTCGACCCCGCCTGTGGACAGCGACACCCTTCGCGTCAACCGTGTGCACAACCGTAGTACGAACACCTGTTCGAGCGGGTGCGACACGCCGGGACGTGCGTGTGTGGCGTTTCCGGGGTCGCCGCTGCGCTGCCTCGGCCTTCGCTGGGGCTGGTCACCGAAAGGGCCTCGACCGGACGGCTGGCATCGGCGATGGTCCGGGGTCTCGGGCTGTGGCTCGCGCTCGGGGTCGCCGCAGGATTCTGCGTTGGCTACGGGATCCCGTCGTGAACGCATCATCCTTCGGCCACGACACCCCTATCGGTGGATCTTCAACCGCAGGACGGTTCCTGAGGGTGCAGGTCCACCGATGGTGGCGGAGGGTCACTCGACCTACACGGAGGACCCGGACGAGGAGGCCTCGTCCTGGGTGGTGCTGCCGGACGGGGCCTGGTCGAGGCCGTCGGTGCCCGTGCCGTCCTGCGACGGGGGTGCGAGCTGGCCGTCGGGCGGAGTGGGGAGCTGACCGTCCTGGCCCATCGGGCCGCCGGCGCCGCCCGGGCCGGTCTGTCCCGTCGGACCGCCCTGCGAGGTCGTGCCCGGCGACGACGCGGGGCCCTGGCCGGCGACGGCGTGGCCGGTGGCGAAGCCAGCCCCGAAGAGGGCGAGGGCGAGCACCACCACCGTCTGCGGCGCGGTCGGGTGCTCGACGGTGTCGTCGACGTCGTGGGGGCGGATGGTGTCCGTGGTGCTCATCGTGGCTCCTTCGTCGGACCACTCGGCCCGTCGACCTCCACGATGGTCGGTCACCTTCGGCGCCCGCCGTGCCCATCCTGTGCGTCGCCCATGAGGGACACGGCTTCAGCGCTCGCGCGCGGGAAGCTCCAGGCTGGCGTGGACGGCGCGCCACACGACCTTGGGGTCGACACCCGCCTCGAGGGCCTCGCTGGCCGTCCGGCCGTCGAGCTCGGCCATGACCTGCGTCGCGGCCCAGACCCGCGCGTACCCCGGGCCGAGGTGGAGGGTCATCCGCTCCCAGAACTCGCTGTGCCTCATCGCGGCCAGCATGCCACGCGACACCCGGCGTCGGCGGGCCGGCCGTCAACCCAGCGCGACGATCTCGGCGAGCAGCCGGCGGTCGAGCGGACGGTCGGCGTGGATGATCCGGGCCGGGCCGTCGGCCCACGGCTCGACGTGGACCCGCTCGAGACCGGCCTGCTCGCTCACGCGGCCCGAGGCCGGGTTCGTCTCCATCGATCGCGCGACGACGGGCCAGTCGGGCTGCGTGCGCTGCGCGGCCCCGAGGGCGACGCTCGCGACCCACGTGCCGAGGCCGTGGCCCCAGACGCTCGGCGCGAGCCGGAAGCCCAGGTTCCACCAGCCGCCGCGGGGCGACACCCCACCGGTCCCGACGACGTCGCCGCGCACGGTGACGGCCCACTCCCCCAGGCCGCTCTCGCGCCAGTCGCGCTCGGCACGCTCGGCCAGCGCGACGCTGCGCTCGCGCTCGACGAACACGCCCTCGGGGAAGTGTCGCCAGGTCTCAGGATCGGAGTAGACGGCGTGCACGGCGTCGACGTCGTCGAGCACGAGCGGACGCAGGCCCCAGTCCGACGGGTTCATCGCGACACCACTACCGGTCCCGTCGTCGCCACCATGGCGTCAGCATGGCAGGCGCGCCCCGACGGACGGACGTCAGGCTCGGACCGCGTGCGTCAGGCCGCAGAGGCCGAGACCTCGCCCGGGGTGATGCTCGAGACGCTCGCGAGGTCGGTGGCCTCCTCGATGGCCAGCAGGGTGCTGACGTCGAGCAGGACCTTGCTGAGCGGGACGTCGAGCGCGGCGGCGAGAGCTGCGAGCAGCTCCGAGCTGGGCTCCTTCTGCCCGCGCTCGACCTCGGAGATGTAGCCGAGCGACACCCGCGCCTTGGCGGACACGTCGCGGAGCGTGAGTCCCTGCGCGACCCGGCGGGCGCGCAGCACCTCACCGACCAGCTGCCTCATGGCGGTCATGGTCCACCTCCTCCGCGTGGGTCACGTCGGGATCAACGTCGCTCGACCGGAGGTGATTCCCCGGTCTCGTGACAGGTCCTACTCACAGAGCGTAGCGACCAGGGACGACAGCGCAGCACCGACCGTCCCCCGACGGACGGCGTCGCGGTCGCCGTCGAGGTGCAGCGGCTCCGACCGCAGGCGGTGGTCGGGTCCGTCGAGGCCAACGAAGACGGTGCCGGCCGGCTTGCCCTCGTTCGGGCTCGGGCCGGCCACGCCCGTCGTCGCGATGCCCCAGTCGGCGTCGAGGAGACGTCGCACACCGTCGGCCATCTGCGCGGCCGTGCCGGGGTCGACAGCACCTCGCCGCGCCAGGTGCTCGCCGTCGACGCCGAGCACCGACTCCTTGACCCGCGTCGCGTACGACACGACGCCGCCCACGACGACGTCGGACGCGCCGGGCACGTCGACGAGCGCCGCGCACAGCAGGCCGCCCGTGAGGGACTCAGCGCACGCGATCGTCTCGCCCCGCTCCCGCAGGAGCCGGACGGCCTCGACCGCGGCCGGCAGGGGTGTCACGCCGCGCTCTTCGCGTCCCGTCGCAGGGCGATCGCGTCACGGACGTACTGGACGGCCGTGACCACCGTGATGACGAGGGCGGCGGCCATGAGCACGTGGGTGACCCAGCGCAGCACGTCGCTCGCGGTGTTGTCCCACAGCTCGAACGGCAGGACGTAGCCGCCGATCGCGAGGGCCTGCAGCGTCGTCTTGATCTTGCCGCCCTGGCTCGCGGGCATGACGCCGTACTTCTTCACGACGAACCGCATGAGGGTGATGCCCCACTCGCGCACGAGCAGGACGATGGTGACCCACCACCACAGCACGCCGATGATCGACAGGCCGACGAACGCCATGCCGGTGAGCGCCTTGTCGGCGATCGGGTCGGCCAGCTTGCCGAAGTTGGTGACCAGGTTGTGCTTGCGGGCGAGGTCGCCGTCGATCCGGTCGGTGATCATCAGCAGGGCGAACGCGACCCAGGCCCACACGCGCGTCGAGACGTCCTGGCCGTCCTGGGTGAGCAGCAGCCAGCCGAACAGCGGCACGCCGAGGATGCGCACCACCGTGAGGGCGTTGGCGATGTTCAGGTTGCTCGGGACGTGCTGGGGGTCCTGCTGGTGGCTGGCGTGGGCCGGCTCCATGGGTGCCTCTCGCTCGCGGGACGGACGGTTCAGTATGCCCCACCGCGTCGACGGGCGATCTCCTCGCGAGCCTCCTCGACCGACACGGTGGTCCCGAGGCCGAGGGGCGCGGTGTGGATGCGGCGCCCGTCGGGGCTGATCACCTTCACCCGCGGGTCGAGCAGGCCGTCGCGCGACTCGACCCGGATGTCGGCCATCTCGCTCCAGAGCAGACCTACCCAGCCGTCGCCGTCGCGCATGCGCACGCCGTGCGAGTCGGCCACGAACAGCGGCGTGCGGGCGTCACGCACGCCCTGCAGCACTGTCAGCGCGAGGAACAGCAGCACGCCCCCCGGGACCCAGAGGGCGGTGTCGTCGCGCTCCCAGGCGAGGAAGCCGAACCCGGCACCGACGGCCAGCGCGGCGAGCCCGACCACGAGGTAGAGCAGCGCGCGCCGGCGGATCTCGAACGGCTGGTCCTCGACGCCGTCGTCCTGGAGCGACTCGAGACGCTCGGTGCTCACGGCCATCACCTCATCCTGCGCTGATCGACGCCAGGACGTCGTCGAGGTCGTCGGGCTTGACGAGCACGTCGCGCGCCTTCGAGCCCTCGCTGGGCCCGACGACGCCGCGGCTCTCCATGATGTCCATGAGGCGTCCGGCCTTGGCGAAGCCGACGCGCAGCTTGCGCTGGAGCATCGACGTCGAGCCGAACTGCGTCGTGACGACGAGCTCGACGGCCTGGAGCACGAGGTCGAGGTCGTCGCCGATGTCGTCGTCGAGGTCGCGCGCGGCCTGGGCCGGGGCGGTGACGTCCTCGCGGTAGCTGGGCTGCAGCTGCTCCTTGCAGTGCTTGACCACCTCCGCGATCTCCGCCTCGGTGATCCAGGCACCCTGCATCCGCATGGCCTTGTTCGCGCCCATCGGCAGGAAGAGCCCGTCGCCCTGGCCGACCAGCTTCTCCGCGCCGGGCTGGTCGAGGATGACGCGGCTGTCGGCGAGCGAGCTCGTGGCGAACGCCAGGCGGCTCGGCACGTTGGCCTTGATGAGTCCGGTGACGACGTCGACGCTGGGTCGCTGCGTGGCGAGCACCAGGTGGATGCCCGCGGCACGTGCCAGCTGCGTGATGCGCACGACCGAGTCCTCGACGTCGCGGGGGGCGACCATCATGAGGTCGGCGAGCTCGTCGACCACGACCAGCAGGTACGGGTAGGGCGTGAGGACGCGCTCGCTGCCGGGCGGCGCCTGCAACGAGCCCGCCCGGACCGCCTTGTTGAAGTCGTCGACGTGCCGGAAGCCGAAGTTGGCGAGGTCGTCGTAGCGCATGTCCATCTCGCGCACGACCCACTGCAGCGCCTCGGCCGCCTTCTTCGGGTTGGTGATGATCGGCGTGATGAGGTGCGGGATGCCCTCGTAGGCGGTCAGCTCGACGCGCTTGGGGTCGACCATGATCATGCGCACCTCGTCGGGCGTGGAGCGCATGAGCAGCGACGCGATCATGGAGTTCACGAAGCTCGACTTGCCCGAGCCGGTGGCGCCGGCGACGAGCAGGTGCGGCATCTTCGCCAGGTTCGCGACGACGAAGCCGCCCTCGACGTCCTTGCCCAGGCCGATGACCATCGGGTGGTGGTCGCCGCGCGCCTTGCCGGAGCGCAGCACGTCGCCGAGGGAGACCATCTCCTTGTCGACGTTCGGGATCTCGACGCCGATCGCCGACTTGCCGGGGATCGGGCTGAGGATGCGCACCTCGTTGGACGCGACGGCGTAGGAGATGTTCTTGCTGAGCGCGGTGACCTTCTCGACCTTGACGGCCGGGCCGAGCTCGACCTCGTAGCGCGTGACCGTCGGGCCGCGGGTGTAGCCCGTGACCTGCGCGTCGATCTGGAACTGCTCGAGCACCTCGGTGAGCCTGTCGACGACCTCGTCGGAGGCGGCCGACCGGGCCTTGTGCGGGCTGCCCTCGCGCAGGACGGTGGAGTCGGGCAGCGCGTACACGACGTCGCCGGACAGCGAGAGCTGCTCGGCGCGGGCCGGCAGCGGCTCCAGCGGCGGGAGGACCACTTCGGCCGGGTCGTCGACCTCCGCGGCCGGCGGCTCGGGCGCCGACGCGGCTGCGGCTGCGGCTGCTTCGGCCTCCGCGGCCTTCTCGGCCTTGCGTCGTTGACGCGCCGAGACCTGGCGGTCCTCGTCGGGTCCGTCGACGAGCGGGTTCTCGTAGGGCTCGTCCGGCACCGTGCGCGGGTGGCGCTTGCGAGGGGTGTCGAGCTGCTCCTCGGGCTCGGCCGAGCGGCCGAGGGCCTTGTCGCGGGTCTCGCGGAGCCGGGTCGGCACCGCGTGCAGCGGGGTGGCCGTCACGACGAGCAGCCCGAAGACGACCAGGAGCACGAGGATCGGCGCGACCGCGAACGGCGAGCGCAGGAGGTCGACGGGGATGGCGGAGAAGAGGAAGCCGACCGCTCCCCCGGCGTCACGGACGGCAGGCATGTCGTCGGGACGGGGCACGCCGTGCGCCAGGTGCACCAGGCCGAGCACGCCGCCGCTCATGGCGGACCAGCCGATGACCTGGCGTCCGACGGGACCGTTGCGGTCGGGGTGGCGCAGCGTGCGCCAGGCGATGACGGCGAGCACGATGGGCACGGCCCAGGCGAGCAGGCCGACCGAGCCGGTGGTCGCGGCACGGACGCCGTCGGCGACGGCGCCGGGCACCTGCCACCAGACCGACGCGGCCACGACGATCGCCAGGGCGACGATGCCGAACCCGACGCCGTCGCGGCGCTGCTCGGGCTCGAGCTCGGCTGCGGAGTGCCCGATGCTGCGGGCCACTGCACCGACCGCGCCGGCGATGCCGAGCCAGATCGCCGTCAGGGCGCGCGCGACGCCCCCGACGACGACCGCGACCGGACCGGGGCCCGTGCGCGGGGCAGGCTTGCGTGCCGCGGGCTTGCGCTTCGCGGTGCTGGAGGCAGGCTTCTTGCGGGCCTGGCTGCCGGACGGCCGCTTGCGCGGCGGGGAGGACGTGCGGGTCGCCATGGCGCGAGCCTAAACCACAGGTCGAGACTCGGGCGGTTCCCACGCCGTGGGCGCGGGTGGATGCCCCTGTTGCGCGGTGCGGGACTCAGAGCGCCGGGACGCCCAGGCCGAGGGCCTGGTGGAACCGCGTGAGGACGAGGTCGACGACCCGACGGTCCGGGATGCCGCCGTCGAGCACGGGAGCCGTCACCAGGTCGGCGCCGCTCTGGCGCAGCTGGTCGGCGTCGCGCCCGGGCGTGAGCACGTAGGAGGCCACCACGACCCGGCGGCCGTAGGCGCGGGCGATGTCGACGGCGTCCGAGAGCGGTGTGTCCTTGCCGCCGATCGAGCCGACGTGCACCGGACCGCCCCAGACCGCGCTCACGAGCCGCGCCATGCGCGAGTAGCCGCTGATCGCCCCGTCGTTCTCCGAGCCGGAGACGCCCAGCACGATCGTGTCGTCCTTGCGGGCGCCCGCCTCGATGAGTCGCTGCACGGCCAGCTCGGCCAGGGTCCAGTCCGGGCCGAGGGCCGGGGCGACCACCAGGTCGGGGTCGTGGCCACGGGCCACCTCGAGCGCCGTGGCCACCTCGCTGTGCGGCACGAGGGTCAGCGGCACCGCGACGCGCACGGGCGGGTAGGTCTCGTCGTGGCTCATGATCTCCACGGGCGTGTCGCGCACGTCCACCGACGGGGCGTCGCGACGCACGGCGCTGATGAGCGCCTGCAGGGCCGCGCGCTCGGCGACTCCCGCGTGGCCGGAGGAACAGGCCAGGAGCGCCTCGTCGGAACGTCGGATCACCACGGGCGACTCCCCCTCGCTGCCGGAACCGGTGCACGGCCGGCAGCGACGTGCGTAACGTCGCCGCCGGCCGCAACCGGTGTCCCACCACGGTTCGGCCCCGCGCCGAACTCTTGACCACGACGTTAGGCAGCCTGTGTTTCGCGCCCTGCGCCCGCGCGTTTCGGGCGCGTAACAGTCCGCGGGACCTTCGTCACGCCTCCAGGACGATGGGGATGATCATCGGACGACGCCGCAGCTTGCGGCCCGCGAAGGAGCCGAGCACGCGCCGGACGACCGGGCCGCTGACGATCTTGCCGTTGGTCGAGTCGACCACGACGACGACGGAGATGAAGCCCTCGTCGCGCAGGATCCGCCGGTCCTTCAGCTCACTGTCGGTGATCTCGCCGACCGAGGAGCCGTCGACGTACACGTAGCCGCACTCGACGGCGCCGACGATCGAGGCGTGCCCGTCGACGAGGTCGATCACGTAGCCGTCCTCGGCGAGGAGGACGTTCGGCACGCCGGTCTGGGTGGCCAGGGCGCCGTTGGCGTGCAGGTGACGGATCTCGCCGTGCACCGGCAGCACGTTCGACGGCTTGACGATGTTGTAGCAGTAGAGGAGCTCGCCGGCCGACGCGTGACCGGACACGTGCACGAGGGCGTTGCCCTTGTGCACCACGCGGGCCCCCAGCTTCGTCAGGCCGTCGATCACGCGGTAGACCGCGTTCTCGTTGCCGGGGATCAGCGACGACGCCAGCAGCACCGTGTCGCCCGGCTCCAGGCTCACCTGCTGGTGGCTGCGGTTCGCGATCCGCGACAGCGCCGCCATCGGCTCGCCCTGCGAGCCCGTGGACATGAGCACCATCTTCTCCGGCGGTGCGGCGTCGATCTTGTCGACGACGACGCCATCGGGCACGTGCAGGTAGCCGAGGTCGCGCGCGATCTGCATGTTGCGCACCATCGAGCGGCCCACGTACGCGACCTTGCGGCCGTGCTTCGCCGCGGCGTCGAGCACCTGCTGCACACGGTGCACGTGCGAGGCGAACGAGGCGACGATGATCCGCTGGCTGCTCGACGCGAACACGGCGTCGATCGCCGGGGTGATGTTGCGCTCCGCGACCGTGAACCCGGGCACGTCGGCGTTCGTGGAGTCGGTGAGGAAGAGGTCGACCCCCGCCTCGCCGAGGCGGGCGAAGGCCCGCAGGTCGGTGATGCGGCCGTCGAGCGGCAGCTGGTCCATCTTGAAGTCGCCCGTGTGCAGCGCGACGCCGGCGGGCGTCTTGACCGCCACGGCGAGCGCGTCGGGGATGGAGTGGTTGACCGCGACGAACTCCAGCTCGAACGGGCCGAGGTGCAGGACGTCGTTCTCGGCCACGACGTGCTGCGGGACGTCGCGCAGGCGGTGCTCACGCAGCTTCGGCTCGACGAGGGCGAGGGTCAGCTTCGAGCCGACCACCGGGATGTTGCCACGCTCGCGCAGCAGGTACGGCACGCCGCCGATGTGGTCCTCGTGCCCGTGCGTCAGCACGACGGCCACGACGTCGTCGAGCCGGTCACGGATGGGACCGAAGTCGGGGAGGATCAGGTCGACGCCCGGGTGGTGCTCCTCGGGGAACAGCACCCCGCAGTCGACGACCAGGAGCTTGCCGCCGAACTCGAAGACGGTCATGTTGCGACCGATCTCCCCGAGGCCCCCCAGGGGGATGACGCGCAGGGTGTTCGTGCCGAGTGCCGGGGGCGTCCCCAGCTCCGTGTGCATGTGGCTCAAGGAGTGTCCGTTCAGTCGAGGAGGCCGACACCATGGAGGGCGTCGCGCACCAGCGCGACCTCGTCCTCGGTGGCGTCGACCAGTGGTGCACGGGTCGTGCGGTTGTCGAGGACGCCGAGCAGCTGCAGAGCGGCCTTCGCGGCGATGACGCCTTGCGTCAGGGTCATGATCGCGCGGACGAGCGGGATCATGCGGTCGTTGATCCGGCGAGCCTCGCCGAGGTCACCCGCGTCGAGCGCAGCCAACATGTCGTCCCATGGCTGCGCCGTGATGTTGCCGCACGTGCTGACGACACCACTGGCCCCGTAGGCCATCCAGCCCAGGGTCAGCGCGTCGTCACCGGAGTACAGGCGGATACCGGTCTCGCGCATGAGGTAGGCACCGCGCTCGAGGTCACCGACCGCGTCCTTGACCGCGACCACCAGGGGGTTGCGGCGCAGCTCCACATAGGTGGACTCGGCGATGGTCGTGCCCGAACGTCCGGGGTGGTCGTAGAACATGACGGGCACGTCGCCGCCCGCGGCGGCGACCTCGTGCACGTGCCTGACGATGCCAGCCTGGGGCGGCTTGCTGTAGTAGGGCGTAACGACGAGCAGGCCGTGCGCGCCGGTCTTCGCAGCACTCTGGGCGAGCTCGACGCTGTGCCGCGTGTCGTTCGTGCCGACCCCCGCCACGATCGTGGCGCGGTCGCCGACCGCCTCGAGGACCGCCGCCAGCAGACGCGCGTCCTCCTCCCCCGTCGTCGTCGGCGACTCACCGGTCGTGCCACTCACCACGATGCCGTCGTTGCCGTGGTCCACCAGGTGCGTCGCGAGCCTCTGCGCCGCGTCGAGGTCGAGGTCCCCCTCAGGGGTGAACGGCGTGACCATGGCGGTCAGGACGCGGCCGAACGGTGCGGCCTCGCTGGCGAGCGGGGAGGTCATGGACCGAGGTTACCGCTGACCGCCGTCAGCATCCCCGCCGCACCTGTGTCGTCTGCCGCCCACGGCCCGGCACCCCCGCTGTGTCCTCTGCTGGGGCCGCTACCGTCGGCGCATGACGTCGTACGAGCTCGACCGCGCCGTCGCCTCCACCGCGGGCGACGACGGGCACCGCCACCTGACCCTCACCGCGGACTGGAACACGCCCAACGGGACGGCCAACGGCGGCTACGTGCTCGCGATCCTCGCCCGAGCGGTGCTCGACGAGGCCCGCACGAGCGCACCGGACCACCCGGACCTGCTCACCGTCTCGGTCAGCTACTTCAAGCCGCCGACCCCCGGACCGGCGTCGGTCGAGGTCACCACCCTGCGCGTCGGCCGGCGCGTCTCGGTGCACCAGGCCGCCCTGCAGCAGGGTGGCCGCACCGTCGCGCACGCCGTGATCTCCCTGCACGACTGGGACGCGGCCGGCACCGTCGAGCACCTCCCGCACGC
>NZ_LUNF01000082.1:0-16481 GCF_001626145.1 Aeromicrobium sp. REDSEA-S32_B7 | reverse complement strand
GCTCATAGGCGTCGCCCTCGCCGCCCTCGGGGGTCACCTCGATGACGTGCTCGACGGTGGTGAGCCGGTCGCGGATCGCCTCGATCGTGGGCATCAGCTCGGTGCCGACCACCAGCACCTTCGCGCCGGCGTCGTTGACCGCGTAGTCGATCTCGTCGCCGGCCAGTCGGAAGTTGATGATGGCGTTGGCCGCACCGAGCGACCCCGCGGCCAGGCTGAGCTCCACGCACGCGGGGTGGTTCTTGTCGAGGAAGGAGACGGTGTCGCCCCGGCGGACACCGAGGCCCTGGAGGGCGCCGGCGCCACCGTCACCGCGCGTGGTTGGACGCTCGCGGGTGTCGGCAACTGGCGCGGCTACGTGCCGGCCAGCACCGTCTACTACCCGGCCGGACGCGAGGCCGAGGCGCGGCAGCTCGCCGCCGACCTGGGCGTCTCGGCGGTCGCCCCGGCACCCGCCGGCATCAACCGGCAGCGCCTCACGCTCATCGTCGTGGCGCCCGTCACCTGACCCCAGGTCACGACCCGTGCGGCCCCGTCGCAGTGTCATGATGCTGGGGTGCCTGCGGCAGATCCCCTGACGACGTCCGACGTCCCGGCCTCCCTGCTCGTCGAGCCCGAGCGCATCCTCCTCGGCCTCGACTTCGACGGCACGCTCGCGCACGTCGTCGACGACCCGACACAGGCGTTCGCGCACCCCGACGCGGTGTCGGCGGTCGCGCGGCTGGGCCACGTGCTGGGCCAGGTCGCGATCATCACCGGTCGCCCGGTCGACCAGGCGCTCGCGCTGAGCGGCTTCTCCGGCATGCGCGGCCTCGAGCACCTCGTCGTGTGCGGGCAGTACGGCGCCGAGCGGTGGGACGCGGCCACCGGCACGCACCTGCGGCCCGACCGCCCGGCGTCGGTGGCCCGGCTCGCGGAGGTGCTGCCCGCCTGGCTCGCCGCGCACGACGCCGCGCACGTGCGGATCGAGGACAAGGGGCTCGCCGTCGCCGTCCACACGCGCGGCATCGACGCCGGTCTCATCCACGCGCTCGATGCCCCTCTGCGCGCCCTGGCCCACGAGCTCGACCTCGAGGTCGAGCCAGGTCGTCAGGTGCTCGAGCTGCGCGGGCACGCGACCGACAAGGGCGTGGCGCTGCGCGGCCTGCTCGCGGAGACGGGACTGCGCCGGGTCGTCTACGCCGGCGACGACCTGGGCGACCTGCCCGCCTACGACGCCGTCGACCAGCTGCGCACCGACGGGGGCGAGGGGGTGCTCGTCGCGTCGGCTTCGGGGGAGCAGGACGCGCTCGTCGGCCGGTCCGACGTCGTGCTCGACGGCCCCGACGCGGTGGCCGCGTGGCTGACCGCCTGGGCGGACGCGCTCGACGCGTGAGCATCCACGGCGCCGCCGACGGCTCGTGGGTGGGTCGTGGCACGCACACGCGCTGGACACGCGTGCGCACGGTCGTGAACTGGGCGAACCTCAGCACGCCGGTCGGGCTGCTGGCGGCACGCGCCGGCGGGGCGAGCCTGCACCCCATCGGTCGGGGTGTGCTGGTCGCCACCGGGTGGCGCTGGCGGCGCGCCGGTGTCGACGCGACGACCGTCGGGTCGGTCGTGCTCACGCCGCGCGACGTCGCCTGGCTGCGGGCGCGACCGGCGCTGGTGCGTCACGAGGACCGCCACGTCACGCAGTACGCCTGGCTGCTGGGGCCGGTGTTCCTGCCGCTGTACCTGCTCGCCGCCGCGGTCTCGTGGGTCGCCACCCGCGACACCGCGTCGTGGAACCCGTTCGAGCGGATGGCCGGGCTCGTCGACGGCGGGTACCGACCCGCGCGCACGCGGTGGTGCCGCCGTCGACGTTCGCCCGGCTGCTGACGGTCGGTCTCAGCCGACCGTGGCACTCCCTCCGGTCCGTTGCGCCCACCCCAGGCTCAGCCGGACGTCGTCGAGGCCGGCGTAGCGCGTCTCGACCCGCGCCACGCACACGGCGACGTCCGTCGGGTCGTCGTGCTCCTCGCACTCCGCCGTCGCCTCCGAGAGCGTCGGCGGGTGCTCGACGCTGCCGTCGAGCCGCGTGACCGAGAACCCGTACCGGGCGTCGCCCTCCACGGCGACGATCGTGCTGCCGGGCCAGGGCGGCGCGGCGTCGCCGGCCGACGGCGCACCCGGGCTGGACGGGGCGCCGGGCAGGGCGGGGCTGAACAGGAAGGGGGCCGCGAGGGCGGCGAGCAGGGCGGGGACGGGGGGAACGGGCACGGTGACCTCCGGATCGACGACGCCGGTCGGTCCGACGCCGCTCAGGACATGGCCGCTCGCGGCGGTCCGCGGTCCGCGGACCCAGCTGCTGTGGACGCGCGCCCGCGGGCCCGGCGTGCCACGCTCGGGCTGTGGACACCCGCCCTCCGGTGCTCGACCCGCGGACGCGCGATCTCGTCATCCGGACCGAGTGGACACATGGTGAGACGCCTGCCTAGGCTGGTCTCGCTCATCCAGAGGGGTTCAGGGACACGGCCCGACGACGCCCCAGCAACCAGCTCCGCACGTCCGCCCCGGACGCGGGAGCCAGGTGCTCATTCCGTCCCGACCACCGTGGTCGGGAAAGATGACCAGGAGGTTCTCGTGAGCATCACCGCCCCCACCCCCACCGCCGCAGGCACGTCCGGCTCCGCCGACGACGCCGAGGTGGACGTCCGCGGCTCGCTCCGAGACGGCGCCTTCGGCTCCGCGACGGGCCTCGTCTGTCGCGAGTGCGGCGCGACGCGCGAGCTCGGCCCGCACTACGCGTGCCACGACTGCTTCGGCCCGCTCGAGGTCGCCTACGACTTCGGCACGGTCACCCGCGAGCAGATCGAGGCCGGCCCGCGCAACATCTGGCGCTACAAGGCCCTCCTGCCGGTCCCCGAGGACATCGAGTCCAGCCCCAACACCGAGCCCGGCTTCACGCGCCTGCTCGAGGCCCGCAACCTCGCCGACGAGCTCGGCATCGCGCGGCTGTGGGTGAAGGACGACAGCACGAACCCCACCAACTCCTTCAAGGACCGCGTCGTCGCCTGTGCGCTGAGCGCCGCCACCGAGCTCGGCGCCAAGGTCTTCGCCTGCCCCTCGACCGGCAACCTGGCCAACGCCGTGGCCGCGGCGGGTGCCCGCGCCGGCATCCGCACGGTGGTCTTCATCCCGAGCAACCTCGAGACGCCGAAGCAGGTCAACTCGGCCGTCTTCACCGACAACCTGGTGGCCGTCGAGGGCAACTACGACGACGTCAACAAGCTCGCCAGCGAGATCGCCGGCGAGGAGGACGGCTGGGCGTTCGTCAACGTCAACGTGCGTCCGTTCTACGCGGAGGGCTCCAAGACGCTCGGCTACGAGATCGCCGAGCAGCTGGGCTGGCGCCTGCCCGACCAGATCGTCATCCCCGTGGCGTCGGGCTCGCAGCTCACGAAGGTGCACAAGGCGTTCCAGGAGCTGATCACGCTGGGGCTCGTCGAGGACAAGCCCTACAAGGTCTTCGGCGCCCAGGCCGAGGGCTGCAACCCGGTGGCCACGGCGTTCGCCGAGGGCCACGACGCTATCCGTCCGGTCAAGCCCGACACGATCGCGAAGTCGCTGGCCATCGGCAACCCCGCCGACGGCATCTACGTGCTCGACGTGACGCGCTCGACCGGCGGCGCCGTCGAGCAGGTCAGCGACGACGAGATCCGCGAGGCGATCGTGCTGCTCGCCCGCACCGAGGGCATCTTCACGGAGACGGCCGGCGGCACCACGCTCGCCACGCTCAAGAAGCTCGTGGCCACGGGCGCGCTCGACCCGGACCTCGAGACGGTCTTCATCAACACCGGTCACGGCCTGAAGACCCTCGACGCGGTGTCGGGCTCGGTCGGACCGGCCGCGACCATCGCTCCCACCTACGACGCGTTCGTGGCCTCCGGCCTCGCCTGAGCCCCGTCCGCCCAGCCCTCATCGAATCCAGGAGACCACTGTGTCCGTGTCCGTCCGCATCCCCACCATCCTGCGCAGCTACACCGGCGACTCCTCCTCGGTCTCGGCCGAGGGCGCCACGCTGACGGAGGTGCTCGACTCCCTCGAGTCGAACCACCCCGGCATCAAGGCGCGCATCGTCGACGAGGACGGCAAGCTGCGTCGCTTCGTCAACGTCTACGTCGCCGAGGAGGACGTCCGCTTCGCGCAGGGTCTGGACACGCCCGTGAAGGACGGCAGCCAGGTCAGCATCATCCCCGCCGTCGCTGGGGGCGCCTGACCCCGACCGAGCGCAGCTGGGGGCACCCCCGCTTGCGGGGGCGGGAGCGGGTCGGGCGAGTGGAGCCGTCGCAGGAAGGGCGTAGCCGCGACGGACGAGTAGTGCGCGCCGAAGGCGCCCCGCCTGGAGCCCGCGCACCCAGGGCGTGGCCGCGCGGGAGATCGAGACCTGGTGGGTGTGCAGACCCAGCCGCGCACGAGCCGTTGCCGGGTGGTCTCGATACGCCGGTCCGCGCTCCTTCGTCGCCGGACCAGCTACTCGACCAGCGGTGGTCGCTTGTCGTCATGGCTCCGTGGTCGGCGTCCAGCCGTTGCCGGGTGGTCTCGATACGCCTTCCCGCGCTCCTTCGTCGCCGGGACGGCTACTCGACCATCGGGATCGGCGGCGGGCTCAGCGGACGAACCGCGGCGTCAGCGGCGGGTTCCACCAGACGCCGTTGCTGGAGCGGACGGCGCCGAGGACGTGCAGCACGACGGCGACGACGATCACCAGCGGGTACAGGACGAAGCCGATGAGGACCAGCATCAGCAGGGCCGAGATCACGAGGTAGATCAGCGTCGTGATCTGGATGTTCAGGGAGTTGGCGGCCTGACGTCGCGCGAACTCGCCCTTGTCCTTGTACATGAGGTAGATGACGAGCGAGGCGACGAAGCCCAGCGTCCCGGCGCTCACCACGAGCCGTGTCGGGCGTCGCGGCGCTGCCGGACGTGGTGCCGGGGTTCTCCTGGTCGTCGGGCCAGCCGGGGTACGCGCTCATGGGTCCTCTTCTCATGACGGGTGGTCTGCGTCCAGCCAAGCACGCCCGTCCTGGTCGCGCGACGTCTCCCGGGGTGGAGTCCGGGTCCCCCCAGGGGCACGGGGGTCCGAACCCTGGGGCGTCGGGGGGTGTCCGGCGGGTGAACCGCACCCTTCTGCCGTTCGTCCGACGCGTATAGGCTCGGTGCCGGACCGGGCCGGTCCGGTGGTCGATCGCCGTCAGGTGGGAGTGCGTCATGGTGCAGGGCACCGTCAAGTGGTTCAACGCCGCGAAGGGCTACGGCTTCATCGAGGTGGAGGGCCAGGGCGACGTGTTCGTCCACTGGTCGCGCATCAAGTCCGACGGGTACAAGACGCTCGACGACGGCCAGTCCGTCGAGCTCGAGGTCGTCGACGGGCCGAAGGGCCGCGAGGCGCACGAGGTCGTCGGGCACTGATCCGGACGACGTCGGCGTGACCGTGGGGCGCGCCGTCGGGGCCCTCGCGGGCGGCCGTATCCGACACTTGCGGTGTCACATGGCCGCTGACATACTCCCGGAATGTTCCCCGCATCCCTCCGCGCCGCCGAGCCCTCCTCGGTCGGCGGGGCCGCCCTCGACCAGGTGCTCGGCCTCAGCGTCGGCGCCGCCGTCGTCACCGCGGTCCTCGTCTACGTCGCCTGGGCCCACCGCACCCACCGCATCGAGTGGTTCCAGCGTCTCGGCGACGCGCTGCACGCGCGCACCGGTGAGCCCGGCTGGGCGTCGATCCCGGCCCTGTTCGTCGCCAGCTCGCTCGTCGTGGCCCTCCTCGGCTTCCTCTGGGACGTCAGCCTGCACGCCGGGCGAGGTCGCGACGAGGGACCGCTCGCGAACCCCGCGCACTACCTGATCCTCTACGGCCTGTTCGCCCTCTTCGTCGCCGGCATGAGCGCGGTCGTGTTCCCGCGCGACGGCCAGAAGCCCGGCATCGCGTCGGTGCGGATCACCCGCCGCTGGTACGCGCCGGTGGCCGGCATCTTCATCGCGGCCTGCGGCTTCTACGCCCTCATCGGCTTCCCGCTCGACGACGTCTGGCACCGGCTCTTCGGCCAGGACGTCACGCTCTGGGGCCCGACGCACCTCATGCTCATCGGCGGTGCGGGTCTGTCCACGGCGGGCATCATCCTGCTGCACCGCGAGGCGGAGTTCTCCGAGGAGTGGAAGCGCTCGGCCGACAACCACAGCGCCCGCACGCTGCACAAGCTGACCCTCTCGATGGCGTTCGGTGGTCTGCTCATCGGCCTGTCGGTGTTCCAGGCCGAGTTCGACTTCGGCATCGCGCAGTTCCGCATGGTGTTCGCGCCGCTGATGATCGCCGCGGCGGCCGCGCTCACGCTGGTGGCCGCCCGTCTGTACGCCGGACCCGGCGCTGCCCTGTTCGCCGCGTTCTTCTTCGTCATCGTGCGCGGCGTGGTCTCCTTCATCGTCGGCGACGTGTTCGGCCAGGCGAACCACGTCTTCCCGCTCTACCTGGGCAGCGCCCTGCTCATCGAGCTGCTGGCGCTCAGCAGGCTCAAGGAGCGGCCGCTCGTCTTCGGCGCGGTCGGTGGCCTCCTCATCGGCACCGTCGGGTCCGTCATCGAGAAGTTCTGGAACGACGCCGTCTTCCAGTTCCCGTGGCCCCAGGACATCTGGCTGGAGAGCCTGGTCACCGTCGTCCCGGTCGCCGTCGGGGCGGGACTGTGCGGTGCGCTGTTCGCCGTGGGTCTCGACGGTCGGCTCCCCGTCAACCGCTGGGTGGGCCGCTCGATCGTGGTCGGGTCGATCCTCGTCACGTCGTTGGCCGTCGCCAACGGCCTGAACGCCACGGTCCCCGACGACGCGCAGGTGCGGTTCACGGTGCAGCAGGTCGGCACGGAGGACGAGCCCGAGGTCATGGTGCAGGCCACCACCACCGAGGGTCTCATCGACGCGCACCCGACCTGGGTGCAGATCACCGCCTGGCAGGGCGGCGGCGCGGGCGTGGTCACGCAGCAGCTGCGTCGCACCGGGCCCGACTCGTGGGAGACCACGAGCCCGGTCCCGATCGGCGGCAGCTGGAAGACGCTCCTGCGCGTCCAGGACGGACGCATGCTCACCGCGGCCCCCATCTTCCTGCCCGCCGACGAGGCGCTGGGTGCGGAGGAGGTGCCGGCCGAGGCCGAGATGACGCGCGACTTCGTCCCGGAGATCACGATCCTGCAGCGTGAGCGCGAGCTCGACACGTCGCCCTGGCTCTGGGGTGCTGCGAACCTCGTGGTCCTCGTCTGCAGCCTGGCCATCCTGGCGGGCATCAGCGTGGCCGTGGCCCGGGTCTCCGGCGCGATCGCCCGCGAGGGTCGGCGGCGCCGCGAGGAGCTCGAGTCCGGACCCGGTGGCGGCGACGGCGTCGACGAGGGCAGCGGGGCCGGCCGGGCGTGACGCCCGGGGAGGTGCTGTGGGCGCACCACGCGGCCCTCGTCGCGATCCCGGCCTTCGTGCCGGCCATCGTGGTCGTGGCCGTCGTGCTCCACATCGCCCGCAAGGACCGTCGGGACGAGGCCGAGGAGCGTGAGCTGATCGAGCGTGCGTTCCGCCCCGACGACGATGCCCCCGACGAGACCGACGACGACAGGAGAGATCGATGAGGACCACGTGGGCCGGGTGCGTGCTCGGGGCCCTGCTGCTCGCCGGCTGCGGCGCGGGGGAGGACGTCCCCGACGCGTCGACGTCGTCGACCCCGTCGGCGACCGCCACCGCGACGGCGTCCGGCACACCCCCGACGAGCGCGACGCCGGACTCCGAGGGCGTGACGGTGGAGGTGAGGCTCACCGCCGACGGACCGCAGCCCCGCGGCAAGCGGGTGAAGGTGAAGGTCGGCGAGCCGGTCACGCTGACCGTGACGGCCGAGGTGGCTGACGAGGTGCACGTGCACTCCGACCCGGAGGTGAGCATCGACGTCCAGCCGGGTGAGACGGTGTCGCGCACGTTCACCCTCGATCGTCCGGGCCAGGTGGCGGTGGAGTCGCACGAGACCCACGCGACCATCGTCCAGCTCGTCGTCCGGCCCTGACCGTGCTCGACCTGCTGCCGCAGCACGGCGTGGGCGGCTCGACCGACCTGCCCGTGCCGTTCCTGTACGCCGTCGTGGGCGCGAGCTGGGCCCTGACGATCTCCTTCGCCGTGCTCGCGTTCGCCTGGAAGGAGCCGCGGCTCCAGCCTGCGGCGGAGCAGCCCGGCGGGGCTGACGAGCCGCGACGTCGACCGTGGTTGGCGGTCGTGGGTCTGCTGCTGGCCGCGTGGTTCCTGGGCGCGCTCTTCCTGGGACCCGACGACGCGTCGAACCCGGGCATCGGGGCGTTCTACGTCCTCGTGTGGGTGGGGCTGGTGCCGCTCGCGCTGCTGGCGGGGCACGTGTGGAAGGACCTGTCGCCGTGGCGCTCGGTCCAGTGGCTGGTGGGTCGGCTCACGGGTCGTCCCGACGGGTTCGTGGTCTACCGCCCGGCGTGGGGCTACTGGCCTGCGGCGGCCGGGCTGTTCGCGTTCGTGTGGCTCGAGCTCGCCTCTCCCGACGCCGGCTCCGTCGACGCGGTGCGCACGTGGGTGGCGGTCTACGTCGTCGTGACGGTGGCGGGTGGCGTCGTGTTCGGGCCGCGCTGGTTCGACCGTGCCGACCCGTTCGACGTGTACAGCGCCGTGGTGGCGCGGCTCGCGCCGCTGGTGCGCGACCGGCGCTTCGCGCCGCACAACCCGCTGCGCTCGCTCCCGCTGCTGCCCGTGGCGCCCGGGATCGTCGCGGCGGTGTCGGTGCTCCTCGGGTCGACGGCGTTCGACAGCTTCTCCGCGTCGCAGGCCTGGCAGTCGGCGGCGCACTCCACGCTCACCACGTCGCTCGTGCTGCTGCTGTTCTGCGTGGTGGTGGCGGTGGCGTTCGTGGCCGCCTCGGTGGCTACGGGAGGGGTGACGTCGGCCCAGCGCCGAGCGCTGCCGGGGCTGATGGCGCACTCGCTGGTGCCGATCGTCGTCGGCTACGTCTTCGCGCACTACCTGACCTACCTCGTCGAGCGCGGTCAGGGCGTGGTGATCGGCCTGCTGCAGCTGCTCGGCACGGGCGACGGGCTCACGGTGTCGTACGTCCTGTCCGAGCACCCCGACCTCCTCGCGGTCTACAAGGTCGGATTCGTCGTCGCCGGGCACGTGGTGGCGGTGGTCGCGGCGCACGACAAGGCCCTCGAGGTGCTGCCGCGCGCGCACCGCCTCACCGGCCAGCTCGCGATGCTCGTGCTCATGGTCGGCTACACCTTCACGGGCATCTACCTGCTGCTCTCGGTCTGAGCCCGTCCTCGGGCCGCCGCTCGTAGACTGGTGCGATGGGAACGGGTGCCGCAGCGGTCGGGGAGCTGTCGGCGCACCCCGTGGCGGTCCTCGCCATCCCGGCGTTCGTCCCCGTGGTGGGCATCGTCCTGACCGTCCTCTGGATCGCCCGCCAGGACCGCCGGGCCGCGGCGCAGGAGGCCGACCCCGACCCCCGCCCCGACCCGTCGGCCGCGCCGCCCCTGCTCGACGTCGACGCGTCGCCGTCGCCCCGCCGCCCTTGGCGCGACCGCCTCCCCCGCCTCGTCATCGGCGACGACGACTAGCGTCGCGACGTCGCCGCAACTGGCACTCTCCCCACCCGATTGCCAGTCCTGGGTTAGCACTCCTATAGTGAGAGTGCTAGACATCCGACCGGCCCGGTGAGGGTCGGGACGGCGGCGGGAAGGGATCGTCGCGCGTCCTGGCTCGTCCGTCGCGGGCACCGACCGGTCACACCCGAACCACGTCGAACCGGAGAGTTCCACATGGCCAAGTCCATTGCGTTCAACGAGGAGGCCCGCCGCGGCCTCGAGCGCGGCATGAACCAGCTTGCCGACGCCGTCAAGGTGACGCTCGGCCCCAAGGGCCGCAACGTCGTGCTGGAGAAGAAGTGGGGCGCCCCCACGATCACCAACGACGGTGTGTCCATCGCCAAGGAGATCGAGCTCGAGGACCCCTACGAGAAGATCGGCGCCGAGCTCGTCAAGGAGGTCGCCAAGAAGACCGACGACGTCGCCGGCGACGGCACCACGACGGCCACCGTCCTGGCCCAGGCGCTCGTGCGCGAGGGTCTGCGCAACGTGGCCGCCGGCGCCAACCCGATGGGCCTGAAGAAGGGCATCGAGACCGCCGTCGAGGCCATCAGCAGCCAGCTGCTCGGCATGGCCAAGGACGTCGAGACCAAGGAGCAGATCGCCTCCACCGCGTCCATCTCGGCCGCCGACACCACGGTCGGCGAGATCATCGCCGAGGCCATGGACAAGGTCGGCAAGGAGGGCGTCATCACGGTCGAGGAGTCGAACACGTTCGGCCTCGACCTCGAGCTCACCGAGGGCATGCGCTTCGACAAGGGTCACCTGTCGGGCTACTTCGTCACCGACCCCGAGCGCATGGAGACGGTCCTCGAGGACCCCTACATCCTCATCGTCAACAGCAAGATCAGCTCGGTCAAGGACTTCGTCCCGGTGCTCGAGAAGGTCATGCAGTCGGGCAAGCCGCTCGCGATCATCGCCGAGGACGTCGAGGGCGAGGCGCTGGCCACCCTGATCGTCAACAAGATGCGCGGCACCTTCAAGTCGGTCGCCATCAAGGCCCCCGGCTTCGGTGACCGCCGCAAGGCCATGCTGGCCGACATCGCCATCCTCACCGGCGGCGAGGTCATCAGCGAGGAGGTCGGCCTCAAGCTCGAGAACGCCGACATCTCGCTGCTCGGCACCGCGCGCAAGGTCGTCACGACCAAGGACGAGACGACCATCGTCGAGGGCGGCGGCTCGCAGGACCAGATCGCCGGCCGGGTCAACCAGATCCGTGCGGAGATCGAGAACAGCGACTCCGACTACGACCGCGAGAAGCTGCAGGAGCGCCTCGCCAAGCTGGCCGGCGGCGTGGCCGTCATCAAGGTCGGCGCGGCCACCGAGGTCGAGCTCAAGGAGCGCAAGCACCGCATCGAGGACGCCGTGCGCAACGCGAAGGCGGCCGTCGAGGAGGGCATCGTCGCCGGTGGTGGCGTGGCGCTCGTCCAGGCCACCGCGGCCGTGTTCGAGAAGCTGCAGCTCGAGGGTGACGAGGCTACCGGTGCGAACATCGTGCGCACCGCTGCGTCGGCCCCGCTGAAGCAGATCGCCGTCAACGCCGGCCTCGAGGGCGGCGTCGTGGCGGAGAAGGTCGCCGGTTTCGAGCCGGGCCACGGCCTCAACGCCGCCACGGGCGAGTACGTCGACCTCATCGGCGAGGGCATCATCGACCCCGCTAAGGTCACGCGCTCCGCGCTGCAGAACGCCGCCTCGATCGCGGCGCTGTTCCTCACGACGGAGGCCGTCGTCGCCGACAAGCCGGAGCCCGCTCCGGCCGGTGGTGGCGCCCCCGACATGGGCGACATGGGCGGCATGGGCTTCTGAGCCCTGCGCCTCGCCGCTGACGACGAGGGCCCCGACCGGTTCGCCGGTCGGGGCCCTCTCGCGTCTCGTGCCGCGACCGGATGTCGGCGGCCCGTGCCAGGGTGGGGCACGTGGCTCGCGCACCCGTCCCCGACGTCTGGCTCGAGCGCGTCGGGCGCGTGCTCGACCCGCTGCCCGAGGCGCGGCGCGAGCGCGCCTGGACCGGCGTCCGCTGGGTCGTGCGTGGCGCCCACGTCGCGCACCTCTTCGGGGGCGAGGACGGCCTGCTCCGGATCACGTTCCGTGCCCCGATGGACGAGGTGGCCGCGTTCGAGCACCTCGGCCCGCCGTACTTCCGGGTCGGGCGCAGCGGCGACGTCGTCGGCCTGGTGCTCGACGACGCCCTGCACGAGCCCGACCTCGACGAGCTGCGCGAGCTGCTCGTCGAGTCGTACTGCGTGCAGGCGCCGCACGAGCTGATCGAGCGGGTGGAGCGTCCCGCACCGTGACGGGCCCAGGCCCTGGCAGGATGCTCGGGTGGAACCGAACGTGGGTCTGGCCCCCGAGCACCGCGAACGCCTGCGCGCCGCCGGGGCCGACGTCGACGCCGTCGACGCGCAGACCTGGACCCGGGTGCGCGACGGCGTCCCGACGTGGTGGCACGACTGCGACAACGCGCTCTACCTGGCCGACGGTGCCCTGCTGCCCCCGAAGGTGCTCGAGCAGCTGACCCTGTTCCCCGTGCGCGACGTCGTCGTGGCCGTCGGGTCCGCGCTGCGCAGCATCGCGTCGCTCCTCGTCGGCGGCGACGGTGCCACCGTCTTCGTCGACGCGGGCTGCGAGCTCACCGCCGGGGAGGTCTACTGCGGCGGCGGGTCCAGCATCGTGCTGCACGGGCCCCTCGTCGCCACCCGCTGCGCGGTCGTTGACGCGCGCAACGGTGGCAGCGTGGTGGCCCTGCCCGAGCAGCTGTGGGCGGCCGACGTCTACGTGGCCACCGACGACATGCACCGGCTCGAGGACCGCGCCACAGGGGAGCGGCTCAACCCCTTCGGCGCGAGCATCCGGCTCGGCCGCCACGTGTGGCTGTGCAAGGACGCGGTCGTCACGGGCCACGCCGACGTCGGCGACGGTGCCGTCGTGGGCATGCGCGCGGTGGTCCGGGGACAGAAGGTGCCGGCCCACAGCGTCGTTGCCGGCACGCCCGCCCGGGTGGTGCGCGACGACGTCGCCTGGAGCTACGACGACCGCCCCTGAGTCCGCCCGCTACCAGTCGGCGACGCCGACGCCGTGCCGTTCTCGCATGCTGGTCACCCGTCCGGACGGTGCAGCACCCCGCCGTAGCGTGCACGGGTCGCCCCACCCCGGCGGCACGTCCCCCACCCCGTGCGGTCACCCCGCAGGAAGGAGCTCGTCGTGTCCGAGCCCACCCCCGTCATCGAGGCCCCGAAGCGTCGCGGCCGTCTCGTCGCCATCATCGTCGCGCTCGCGGTCGTCGTCGCCGCCGTCGTCATCTTCCTCGCCACCCGTGGCGGTGCCGACGAGTCCGCCGACGACTCCAAGACCTGGCGGATCGGCGTCGTCGGCGCCAGCGACCCCTACTGGGCCGAGTACGAGAAGGCCGCGAAGAAGGCCGGCCTCGACGTCGACATCGTCGACTTCACCGACTACGCGCAGCCGAACCCGGCCGTCGCCGAGGGCGACCTGGACCTCAACCAGTTCCAGCACATCGTCTACCTCGCCGACTACAACGTCTCCAACGACCAGGACCTCGTGCCGGTCGGCGCCACGGCCATCTACCCGCTCGGCCTGTACTCCAAGAAGTACACCGACGTCGCCGACATCCCCGACGACGCGACCGTGGCCGTCCCGAACGACGCCAGCAACCAGGCCCGCGGCCTGCTCGTGCTGCAGTCCGCCGGACTCATCGAGCTCAAGGACGGCGGCACGATCTTCTCCGACCTCGCCGACGTCGACACCAGCGCCTCGCGCGTGAAGGTGACGGCCCTGGACGCCAACGTGACCGCCACGTCGCTCGACGACGTCGCCGCCGCGATCGTCAACAACGACTTCGTCGAGAAGGCCGGCCTGACGTTCTCCGACGCGATCGCCCAGGACGACCCGTCGGACCCGAACGCGCTGCCCTACGTCAACGTCTTCGCCGCACGGGCGGACGAGGCCGACGACCCGTCGGTCAAGAAGCTCGTCGAGGTCTACCAGGACACGAAGGCCGTGACCGACGGCGTGCAGGAGGTCTCGGGCGACACGGCCGTGCTGCTGAAGACGCCCGTCGACCAGCTCGTCGCCGCGCTGAAGAAGACCGAGCAGCAGACCGCCGACCAGAAGTGAGCCACGCACGGGCCCCGCGACGCGACGTCGTGGGGCCCGTCGTCGTGCAGGAGGAATGATGGCTCTCATCGAGATCCGGGACGTCACGAAGACGTACCCGCCGGCCCGCAAGGGTGCCGAGCCGGTGCACGCCGTGCGCGAGGTCGACCTGTCCGTCGAGGCCGGCGAGATCGTCGGCATCGTCGGCTACTCCGGCGCCGGGAAGTCGACCCTCGTGCGCCTCGTCAACGCGCTCGAGCCCGCCACGTCCGGCTCCATCCGCGTCGACGGCACCGAGATCGTCGGGTTGTCCGAACGGAGGCTGCAGCAGGTGCGCCGCGGCATCGGCATGATCTTCCAGCAGTTCAACCTGTTCACGTCGCGCACCGTCTACGGCAACGTCGAGTACCCGCTCGTCGTCGCAGGGGTGCCGCGCGAGGAACGACACCAGCGGATCGTCGAGCTGCTGACCTTCGTCGGGCTCGCCGACAAGGCGCACACCCACGTCGAGCAGCTGTCGGGCGGGCAGAAGCAGCGTGTGGGCATCGCCCGTGCGCTCGCCACCCGACCCGCCATCCTGCTCGCCGACGAGGCCACCAGCGCGCTCGACCCGGAGACCACGGTCGACGTGCTCAACCTGCTGCGCCGCGTCAACGCCGACCTCGGCGTCACGATCCTCGTCATCACCCACGAGATGGACGTCGTGCGCTCCATCGCCGATCGCGTGGTGGTGATGGAGGCCGGTCGTGTCGTCGAGCAGGGCGACGCGTTCGGCGTGTTCTCGCGGCCGCAGCACCCGGCCACGCAGCGGTTCGTGCGCACCCTCGTCGAGGACGTGCCCGACGAGCGCACCGTCGAGGCCATCCGTCGACGCCACGACGGCCGTCTCGTGACGGTGTCCTTCCGCGACGAGAGCGTCAGCCAGAGCGCGGTGTTCGCCGAGCTCGTACGGCGCGACGTCGAGTTCGAGCTCGTCCACGGCGGCGTCGAGCAGGTGCGTGGTCGGGCGTTCGGGCACCTCACGCTCGAGCTGCGCGGCGACCCGGCCCGCGTCGACGAGGCGGTGGGCGCGGTGTCCGCGCTCGTCGAGACGCGGGAGGTGGCGTGATGGACCGCGTCCTCGAGCTCCGCTCCGAGCTGCTCACCGCCCTGTGGGAGACCCTCTACCTCGTCGCGGGAGGCCTGACGATCGGCGGGCTGCTCGGGCTCCTCATCGGAACGACCCTGTACGTCACCCGCGCCGGCGGGATCGCACCGAACCGCGTGGTCAACGTGCTGCTCAACGTCGTCGTCAACACCTTCCGACCGATCCCGTTCATCCTGCTCGCGGTGGGCCTGCAGCCCATCGCGCGCGCCGTGGTCGGCACGGGCATCGGCAACACGATGGCCATCATCGCCGTCGTCTTCGGCGCCGCGTTCGGCATCGGCCGCATCGTCGAGCAGAACCTCGTCAGCGTGCCGCCCGGCGTGCTCGAGGCCGCCCGGGCGATGGGCGCCAGCCGCACGCGCGTGGTGCTCACCGTCCTGCTGCCCGAGGCGTTCGGCCCGCTCATCCTCGGGTACGCGTTCGCCTTCGTCGCGGTCGTCGACATGACGGCCGTCGTCGGCACCGTGGGCGGCGGCGGGCTGGGCAACTTCGCGCTGACCTACGGCTACCGCCAGTTCGACCCGTGGGTGACCTGGACGGCGATCGCCGTCGTCGTCGTCCTCGTGCAGCTCGGGCAGTTCGCGGCCAACGCAGCCGCGCGGAAGGTGCTCCGACGCTGAGCTCCTTGCCGGCCGCCCCCCTCTGACCGCCGGGGGCGATCAGAGGGCGGTGCGGACGTCCTGGAGCTCGGGGAAGAACGTGAGCTCCAGGGCGCGCTGCAGGAACGTGGTGCCGCTGGAGCCGCCGGTGCCGCGCTTGTGGCCGATGATGCGCTGCACGGTCTTGAGGTGGCGGAAGCGCCAGAGGTGGAACCCCTCCTCGACGTCGACCAGCTCCTCGCAGGTCTCGTAGACCTCCCAGTGCGTCTCGGGGTCGGCGTACACGCGGCGGAAGACCTCCACGACGTCCGGGTGCGGCACGTACGGCTGCGTGAGGTCGCGGTCCAGCACCTCGCGCGGCACGGCGTGTCCGTGGCGCGAGAGGTAGGCCAGGAAGGTGTCGTACAGGCTCGGGGCGGCGAGGTCGGCCGCGAGCTGGTCGCGCGTGACGGGCTCGTGGTCGAAGACCTTCACCATCGCCGGGTTCTTGTTGCCCAGCAGGAACTCCACGGTCCGGTACTGCGCCGACTGGAACCCCGACGCCCGCCCGAGGGCGTCGCGGAACTGCAGGTACTCGACGGGGGTGAGCGTCTCGAGCACCCCGCACTGCTCGAACATCTGCCGCTGCACCGCCTTCACGCGCGCGAGCCGCTTCAGCGCCGGGGCGAGCTGGTCGGCGTCGACCAGCGCGATCGCCGAGCGCAGCTCGTGCACCAGCTGCTTGAGCCACAGCTCGGTCACCTGGTGCTGGACGACGAACAGCATCTCGTCGTGGTGGTCGGTCACCGGCTGCTGCGCCGCGAGCAGCAGGTCGAGCCGCAGGTAGGAGCCGTACGTCGACTCGCCGGCCAGGTCGGTCGCGACCCCGTCCTCGACGGGGCGGTGGGTGGGCCTCATGTTCCGATGGTGCCGCAGGCGACGGTCAGGGCCTGGGGGCGCGCCGGAACCGCACCGCGTCACCGGGTCGCACCTGCGCCAAGC
>NZ_LUNF01000081.1:0-18042 GCF_001626145.1 Aeromicrobium sp. REDSEA-S32_B7 | reverse complement strand
GGACGGCGACCACCGCGCCGATGACGCCCGCGGCACTGGCCTCGAGCGCCACGGCCACGACGACGGCCGCGGGGTGCAGGTGCAGCGCGCGCCCCATGACCAGCGGCTGGAGCAGGTTGCCCTCGACCTGCTGGACGACGATGACCGCCAGCACGACCAGCAGAGCCACCAGCGGTCCCTGGGAGACCAGCGCGACGGCGACCGCGAGGGTTCCGGCGACCGTGGACCCGACGATCGGGACGAAGGCCCCGAGGAAGACCAGGCAGGCCAGCGAGGTCACCATCGGCACGCCGAGGACCAGCAGCGCCACCGCGACGCCGACCGCGTCGATGGTGGCGACCACGACCGTGCCGCCCAGCCCGACGCGGGCCACGGCCAGGCCGTCGACCCGCACGTCGACGGCCAGCACGTGGGCTCCGTCTGGCGTCGGGACCACGTCGGGCGAGGGACGGCCGGCGCCGTTGCGCACGGCGGCCGACCGCACCTGCTCGGCCAGGCCGAGGGACTCCAGCTCGGTCACCAGCCCCGCGATCGTGCTGCGGTTCAGGCCCATGTGCGTGGTGAGGTCGGCCCGGGACACGCGGCCCCGCAGGTGCACCTGGCCGAGCAGCGTGCCCAGGTTGTGCCGTCTCACGGCCTCCTGGTTGGTGCCCGCCCCCCCGCGGGCCCGCGTCTGCATGGTCGGCTCAGCTCACGCCCGACGCGGACCGGCGACGGCGCGACAGGGCGTCGACGCTGGCGGCGAGCAGCAGCACGCCTCCGGTGACGACGTAGTTGATCCAGCTGGCCTGGTTGAGCAGGCCGAGACCGTTGGCGATCGTGGCGATCACGACACCGCCGATGACGCCGTCGCGCGCCTTGCCCTTGCCGCCGAAGAGGCTCGTGCCGCCGATGACCGCCGCACCGACGGCGTACAGCAGCGTGTTGCCGCCACCGGACGACGGCGAGACCTTGCCGGCGTACGACGCGGCGATGATGCCGCTGATGGCTGCCGTCGACGTGCAGATGACGAAGACCGAGATGCGGATGCGGTCGACGTTGATGCCCGCGCGTCGAGCGGCCTCGCGGTTGCCGCCCACGGCGTACACGTGACGTCCGTAGCGGGTCCGGCTGAGCAGGAAGGTGAACAGCACCAGCAGCGCACCCACCACGAGCAGCACGTACGGCACACCCTGGATCGGGAAGTTCGGGTTGCGGCTGCGGTCGACGTTGAGCAGCGCCGTGAGGCCCAGCACGACGACCGCCAGGCCGGCGATCTTGACGAGGATGAGGCTGAGCGGCTGGTGCGCGAGACCGCGCTGCACCTGCGTGCGGTGACGCAGCAGCGTGAGGGCCGCGAACAGGACCACCACGGCGACGGCGACGATCCAGCCGACCGTGACGGGCACGTTCTTGATGGTGATGCCGCGCAGCACCGGGTCGGCCACACGGACCGAGCCGCCCTGGCCGATCATCTTCAGCAGCACGCCCTGCAGGGCCAGGAAGAAGGCCAGCGTGACGACGAAGCTCGGGATGCCGAGCTTGGCGACCAGCGCACCGATGAACGCGCCGAGCACCATGCCGACGACGAGCGCGCCGACGACGGCGACGTCCCAGGGCAGTCCGTGGTCGTCGATCGCCAGCGCCGCGACCGCGGCGCCGACCGCGCCCGCGACACCCGCGGACAGGTCGATGTCGCCGAGCAGTAGCACCGGGATGAGCGCCATGGCCAGGACGCAGATCGCGCCGGCCTGGGTGATGAGGTTGGCGATGTTCAGCGCGGTCAGGAAGGTGTCGCTGAGCGAGCCGAAGACGATGAAGAGGACGACGAGCCCCAGCGTCGCGGGCAGGGCGCCCATGTCGCCGCCGCGCAGGCGGTTGAGGTAGGCCTGCCAGGCCTCGCCGAGCGTCGTGGTCTGGCGCGAGTCGATCGCGAAGTCGGAGTCGGCGAGGCCGCTGCCGGCGTTCTGGGCGGGCTGGGTGCCCGTGGATGACGTGGTCATGGTGCCTCTCAGACGGATGCGAGCCCGAGATCGCCCGAGCGACCCGCGGTGATGAGCTCGACGACCTGGGTGTTGGTGACGTCCTTCGTGGCGACGTCGGCGGCCACGCGGCCGAGGTACAGGGTGGTGATGCGGTCGGCGACCTCGAAGACGTCGACCATGTTGTGGGAGATCAGCACGACGCCGAGTCCCTGGTCGGCGAGACGCCGGACGAGGTCCAGCACCTGGCGGGTCTGGGCGACGCCCAGGGCCGCGGTGGGCTCGTCGAGCAGCACGACCTTGGAGTTCCAGAGGACCGACTTCGCGATGGCGACGGTCTGGCGCTGGCCGCCGGACAGGCTGGCGACGCTCTGGCGCACCGACTTGACCGTGCGCACGGACAGCGACGCGAGGGTCTCGCGGGCGCGGGCCTCCATGGTGGCCTCGTCGAGCTGCGGGCCCTTCATGAGCTCGCGGCCGAGGAACATGTTCTCGACGATGTCGAGGTTGTCGCAGAGGGCGAGGTCCTGGTAGACGACCTCGATGCCGAGGTCGGCCGCGTCGCGGGGGCCGTGGATGTCGACCGGCTTGCCCTCGAAGTAGCGCTGGCCGGTGTCGGCGGAGTAGATGCCGGCGATCGTCTTGACGAGCGTCGACTTGCCGGCGCCGTTGTCGCCGACGAGCGCCGTGACCTGGCCGGGGTAGACGGCGAAGTCGACGTCGTGCAGGACGTGGACGGCGCCGAAGCTCTTGTTGATGCCGCGCAGCTCCAGCAGCGGGTTGGTGGTCATGGGGATGTCTCCAGGGAGTCGCAGGAGGGCGGTCGGACGGTGCGGGCGCGAGCGCGCCCAGCGTGACTCCCGCGGGGGACGGTCTGGCAGGACCGTCCCCCGCGGGACGTCGGGGTGGACGTCAGCTGATGCCGGCGTCCGCGCAGAGCTTCGCGAAGTCGTTGGCGCAGAGGTCGTCCTTGCTGACGCCTCCGTCGTCGACGACGTCCTTGACGTTGTCCTTCGTGATGGACTGCGGGGTCAGGAGGATCGAGGGAACCTCACGCTTGCCCTCGGAGTCCTCGGTGGTGCCGTTGGTCTCGGCCTTGTCGCCCTTGGCGAGCGCGATGGCCGCCTTGGCGAGCGCGCCGGCCTCCTGCGTGGCCGACTTGTACACCGACATGCACTGGTCGCCCTTGAGGATGTTCTGCAGGCCCTCGACCGTGGCGTCCTGGCCCGTGACCGGGACCTTGCCCGCCTGGCCGTTCTTCTGCAGGATCGAGATGACCGAGCCGGCGAGGCCGTCGTTGGCCGCGTAGACGCCCTGGACGTCGCCGTCGACCTTCGTGTACAGCTGCTCGAAGATCGTGACGGCCTGCTCGTTGTCCCAGTCGGGGACGGCCTGCTCGCCGACGTTCTTGTACTTCGTGTTCTTGTCGAGGACGCTGTGCGCACCCTCGGAGAACAGCGTCGCGTTGTTGTCGGTGGGCGAGCCGTTCAGGTAGATGACGTTCGCGTCCTTGTCGCCGAGGCACTGCTCGAGACCCTGGCCCTGCAGCTCGCCGACCTTGGTGTTGTCGAACGAGACGTAGTAGTCGGCCGAGCCGCCCAGCGTGAGCCGGTCGTAGTCGATCGTCTTGACGCCCTGCTGCGCGGCCTTCTCCTCGATGGAGGCGCCGGAGTCGGAGTCGAGGTTGACGATCGCGAGGACGGTGACGCCGTCGGCGATCATGCTGTCGGCGATGGTGGCCATCTTGTCGGCGTCGCCCTCGGCGTTCTGGATCTCGTACTCGACGCCGGCCTCCTTGAACGCCTTCTCGAGCGCGGGACGGTCGGCCGACTCCCAGCGCACCGAGGACTTGGTGTCGGGGAGGATGACGCCGATCTTGCCCGCGTCACCCTTGCTGTCGCTGCCGTCGTTCCCCGAGTCGCTGCTGCCGCAGGCGCTCAGCATGAGCGTGGCACCCATGAGCCCGGCCAGCACCAGATTGCGCGTCCGCTTCACACGAACCGCCTCCTTGATTCATCTCGCGCGACACGGAGACGACATCTGATCGACACCCGGACGCAATTGTTGTTTGCGTGAACCTATCGCGTGATGGGGGTCACGTCCAGCATCTTCGAACAATTTCGTGTCGCGGACAACGAATTTCTTCCGCAGCCCCCGCCTGGGCGGTAGGTGAGAGGCGGAACGCGGGTCGGCGGTACCTGACACGCGCAACCGGGCCTCGATGGCGCGGGCTACCTACCGCCCCACTGGCCGAGCGACGAGCGGGACCACGACCGACCAGACCACCGCAGCCGCAGGACGAAGCCCTGGACGCACCACCGCCCGCCATCCGGGCGGATGGCGGGCGGTGGCGGCGTGCGGGTCAGGCGTGCGCGGCGGCCTTGAGGGCCTCGGCGCGGCCGGTGTCCTCCCACGGCAGGCCGGGGCGGCCGAAGTGGCCGTAGGCGGCGGTCTGCGCGTAGATCGGGCGGAGCAGGTCGAGGTCGCGGACGATGGCGCCGGGGCGGAGGTCGAAGACCTCGAGGACGGCCTCACGGATCTTGTCGACCGGGACCGTCTCGGTGCCGTAGGTGTCCACGTAGAAGCCGACCGGCTTGGCGACGCCGATAGCGTACGCGACCTGGACCTCGGCCTTGGTGGCGAGGCCGGCGGCGACGATGTTCTTCGCGACCCAGCGCATCGCGTACGCGGCGGAGCGGTCGACCTTGCTCGGGTCCTTCCCCGAGAACGCGCCGCCGCCGTGGCGGGCGTAGCCGCCGTAGGTGTCGACGATGATCTTGCGGCCGGTCAGGCCGACGTCGCCCATGGGTCCGCCGATGACGAAGCGGCCGGTGGGGTTGACGTGCAGCTTGTAGTCGCTGGAGTCGATGTCGTACTGGCCGAGCACGACGTCGATGACGTGCTTCTTGATGTCGCCGCGGAGCTGGGCGTCGAGGTCGATGCCCTCCTCGTGCTGCGTGGACACGACGATGGCCTCGACGCGCTTGGGCTTGTCGTCGTCGCCGTACTCGATGGTGACCTGCGTCTTGCCGTCGGCGCGCAGGTAGGGCAGCGTGCCGTCCTTGCGGACCGCGGTCAGCTGCTCGGCGAGGCGGTGCGCGATGGTGATCGGCAGCGGCATCAGCTCGGGGGTCTCGTCGATCGCGAAACCGAACATGAGGCCCTGGTCGCCGGCGCCCTGCAGGTCGAGCGGGTCGACGGAGCCGTCGGCGCGGTTCTCGAACGCGGTGTCGACGCCCTGCGCGATGTCGGGGCTCTGCGCGTCGAGGGTGATCTGCACGGCGCAGGACTCACCGTCGAAGCCCTTGACGGAGGAGTCGTACCCGATCTCCAGGACGCGGTCGCGGGCGATGCGCGCGATGTCGGCGTACGCCTCGGTGGTCACCTCGCCGCCGACGAGCACGAGGCCCGTGGTCACGTACGTCTCGCACGCGACACGGCTCTTGGGGTCCTCCGCCAGCAGCGCGTCGAGGACGCTGTCGCTGATCTGGTCGGCGATCTTGTCGGGGTGGCCCTCGGTCACCGACTCGGACGTGAAGAAGCGGCTCACTCGATCTCTCCTGTTGGCTGGATGCGCTGGCGCCCGACGGCGTCGGGCGGTGGGCGGGGTGACTCCCCGGAGTGTAACGACGCTCAGCGCGAAGGGTTCTGCCGTCCCGCGCGTCGGACGATCTCGTCCCACAGCGTGTGGGCGAGCCTGGACTTCGAGCCGGGCGGCACCGGCACCTCGCTGCCGTCGGCGGCCAGGATGACCGCCTCGGTGTCCTCGCGTCCGAAGACCTTGCCCTCGCTGACGTCGTTGACGACGAGCAGCTCGCAGCCCTTGCGCTCGAGCTTGGCGCGACCGTGGCCGGCGACGCTGGCGTTCTCGTCGCCGGTCTCGGCGGCGAAGCCGACGATGAACGGACGTCGCGCGTCGCCGCGGTCGCGGACGAGGCCGGCGAGGATGTCGGGGTTCTCGACGAGCTCGACGACCGGTGTGCGCCCGTCGGCGCGCTTCTTGATCTTGCTGCCCGAGACGTCCGCCGGCCGGAAGTCGGCGGGTGCGGCCGCCATGACGACGACGTCGGCGCGGGCCGCGGCGCCGACGACGGCCGCGTGCAGCTCGGCGGTGGTGACCACCTCGACGACGTCGACGCCGGCCGGGGCGGGCAGCCCGACGTTCGCGGCGACGAGCGTGACGGTGGCGCCACGCGCGACGGCGGCCTGCGCGATGGCGATGCCCTGCAGGCCCGACGAACGGTTGCCGAGGTAGCGCACGGGGTCGAGGAACTCGCGGGTGCCGCCCGCGGAGACGACGACGTGCCGCCCGGCGAGGTCCTGGTCGTGGGCGTCGAGCACGTCCTGGCAGACGGCGAACAGCTGGTCGGGCTCCGGGAGCCGACCCTTGCCGGTGTCGCTGCCCGTGAGCCGGCCGGCGGCGGGCTCGACGACGAGCACGCCCCGCGAGCGCAACGTCTCGACGTTGGCCTGCGTGGCCGCGTGCTCCCACATCTCGGTGTGCATGGCCGGCGCGAGCACCACGGGGCACCGCGCGGTCAGCAGGGTGTTGGTGAGCAGGTCGTCGGCGAGGCCGTGCGCGGCCTTGGCGAGCAGGTCGGCGGTCGCCGGTGCGACGACGACGAGGTCGGCCCCCTGGCCGAGCCGCACGTGGGGCACCTCGTGCACGTCGGACCACACGTCGGTCGCGACGGGCTGGCCGCTCAGCGCCTCCCAGGTGGGGGCGCCGACGAACTGCAGCGCGGACCGGGTGGGCACGACGCGGACGTCGTGGCCCGACTCGGTGAACAGGCGCAGCAGGGACGCCACCTTGTAGGCGGCGATGCCCCCGCCGACGCCCAGGACGACGCGGGGACGTCGGACGTCGCCCGGAACGGGTTCGCTCATGCGGGGCAGGTCAGACCTGGGACGACGCAGCAGCCCCGTTGCTCTGGTAGCCCTCGCTGCCGTCGGTCTCCTCGACCGTCAGCAGGTCCGCGTTGATCTCGCGCAGGGCGATGGAGAGCGGCTTCTCCTGGACCTCGGTCTCGAGCAGCGGCCCGACGTACTCCAGCAGGCCCTCGCCGAGCTGGGAGTAGTACGCGTTGATCTGACGCGCGCGCTTGGCGCTGTAGAGCACCAGCTTGTACTTGGAGTCGGCCTTGTCGAGCAGGTCGTCGATGGGCGGGTTCGTGATGCCCTCGGCCACGGAACGCGTGCTGGTCACTGTGCCTCGCAGAGAATGGATGGCGGAAAGTTCGGGTCAGGCCCGCGCGGGCCCGTCGAACAAGTCTATCAACTCCCGGCACGCGGCCCGGACGTCGGTGTTGACGATCGTCAGATCGAACTCGGCCTCGGCGGCGAGCTCCTCGCGGGCGGTGCGCAGGCGGCGCTCCCGCTCCTCGGGCCCCTCGGTGCCGCGCCCCACGAGACGCCGCTCGAGCTCCTCGAACGACGGCGGCGCGAGGAAGCACATGAGGGCGTCGGGCATCGCCCGACGCACCTGGCGCGCGCCCTGCAGGTCGAGCTCGAGCAGGGCGGGCTCCCCCGCGTCGAGGCGCTCCTCGACCGGGCCGCGCGGCGTGCCGTAGCGGTGGCGACCGTGCACGACGGCCCACTCGAGCAGCCCGTCGGTCTCGACGAGCCGGTCGAACTCGGCCTCGCTGACGAAGTGGTAGTGCACGCCCTCCTGCTCACCGGGACGCGGCGGCCGGGTGGTGGCCGACACGGAGATCCAGATGTCGGGCCGCTCCTCGCGCACGCACGCAGCGACCGTCCCCTTGCCGACCGCGGTCGGGCCGGCGAGGACGACGAGCCGGGAGCGGACGGGTGACTCGGACGTGGCCGGGTCAGCGCTCACGGCTGCCGAACTCGCGCAGCAGCGCCTGCACCTGGTTGACGCCGAGGCCCCGCAGCCGCCGGCTGTCGGCGATGCCGATGCGGTCCATGATCTCCTTGGCGCGGACCTTGCCCACGCCGGGCATCGACTGCAGCAGGTCGCTCACCTTGAGCTTGGCGATGACGTCGTCGACCCGGGCCTCGTTGATCACGTCGGCCAGGCTGGCGCCGGAGTGCTTGAGGCGGTTCTTCACCTCGGCGCGCACCTGCCGGGCCTGCGCGGCCTTGGCGAGGGCGGCCTGCCGCTGCTCGGGGGTCAGCTGTGGGAGGGCCACGATGTCGTCCTCTCTCGTGCCGGGCGCGTCGTCGGGCCGGCGTGGGCGGGATGCGGGGCGGTCACTTGAGGGTGATCTCGCACTCGGTCTTCGCGTTCTTGACGACGGCGGTCCGCTGCGCCGACGTGTCGTTGAACTTCTCGTAGGCGTCGTTGAGGGTGCTGAGCTGGGTCTCGTCCAGCTTCGCCACGACGGCCTTGTCCTTCATGTCCTCCAGCGGGAGGCCGACCTTCTTCTGCGCCGCGAGCACGCCGTCGGTGACGTCGGCCAACGCGGCCCAGTCCTTGCGGACGGACGACGGCGCCTCCTTCGAGACGCTCCGGAAGGCCTTCGCGTACGCCGTGTAGCCGGCGTCGGTGCGGGTCTTGCCGAAGGAGTTGAGCGCGTCCGCGTTCTTCTCGATGGCCGAGCAGTACGGGCTCTGGCCGCCGCACCCGGTGAGCAGCAGGGTCGTCAGCGCGGCCGCGGCAGCCGTGGCGACGTGCTTCGCACGGGGTCGCGTCATGCGGGTCTCCTCGAGGGGTCGGGATGCTCTGACCAGGGCCGACGGACGTCGGCCACGAGGGGAGCCTACAACTGCAGGGAGTCGTTCACGGCGACGGCGGCGTCGCGCAGTGCGGCCACGTCGGGTCCGGCCTGCAGCACCTGTCGCGACGTCGACGGCAGCACGTGCCGGGTGACGCCGTCGAAGATGCGTCGCAGGTCGTCGACGGTGCCGCCCTGGCTGCCGAACCCCGGCACGAGCAGCGGCCCGTTCACGTCGAGGTCCTCGTCGGTCGAGCCGATGGTGGCGCCCACGACGGCGCCGTAGGAGCCCATCGGGGTCGCGCCCGCGTTCGCCTCGCGCAGCGCCGCCAGCACGTCGCCGGCGACCGTTCCAGTCTGCCGCCCACGGCCCGGCACCCCCGCCGGGCGGCCGTGCTGCACGAGGGCGTGCTGCACCTGCGGACCCTCGGGGTTGGAGGTCAGCGCGAGGACGAAGACGCCGGCGTCGTTCTTCTCGGCCTCCTCCAGGAACGGCGCGAGCGACCCGAACCCGAGGAACGGGCTCACGGTCACCGCGTCGGCCGCCATCGGGCTGTCCTCGTCGAGGTAGGCCTCGGCGTAGGCGGCGGCGGTCGAGCCGATGTCGCCGCGCTTCACGTCGAGCACGGTGAGCGTGCCGGTGTGGCGCAGGTCCTGCAACGTGCGTTCCAGGATCGCGACGCCGCGCGACCCGAACCGCTCGAAGAACGCCGACTGCGGCTTCACGAACGCGACCTGGCCGGCGAACGCCTCGACGCAGGTCGCGGCGAAGCGGTCGAGCCCGTCGAGCGTGTCGCCGACCCCCCACGCCTCGAGCAGCGAGGCGTGGGGGTCGATGCCGACGCAGACCGGCCCGTACGCGTCCATCGCGGCACGGGCCCGCGAGCCGAAGCTCACGACGCCGTCACCTGCGCCGCCCAGTCCTGCAGCGAGCGGACCCCGACGCGCTGCTCCAGCAGTGCCTCGATGCCCTGCACGGCGGCCGCCAGGCCCTGGACCGTCGTGATGCACGGGATGCCCTCGGCCACCGCGGCCGTGCGGATCTCGTACCCGTCCATGCGGGCGTTCGTGCCGGCGGAGATGCCGTGCGGGGTGTTGATGATGAGGTCGACGTCCTGCTCGCGGATCTTGTCGACGATCGTCGACGGCTCCTGGCCGGGCAGCGGCGTCTCGTGCAGCTTGCGGATCACCGTGGCCTGCACGCCGTTGCGCGCGAGCACGACGGCCGTGCCGCTCGTCGCGAGGATCTCGAAGCCGAGGTCCGCGAGCCGCTTGATCGGGAAGATCATGTGCCGCTTGTCGCGGTTGGCGACCGAGACGAACACCTTGCCCGCCGTGGGCAGGCCGTTCTGGGCGCCGGCCTGGCTCTTCGCGAACGCGGTGCCGAACGTGGTGTCGAAGCCCATCACCTCGCCGGTCGAGCGCATCTCCGGCCCGAGCAGCGTGTCGACGTAGGTGCCCTCGTAGGTGCGGAACCGGTTGAAGGGCATCACGGCCTCCTTGACCGCGATCGGCGCGTCGTCGGGCAGCAGGCCACCGTCGCGACCCGTGGGCAGCAGGCCCTCGGCGCGCAGGTCGGCGATCGACTCCCCCAGCATGATGCGGGCGGCGGCCTTCGCGAGCGGCGTCGCCGTGGCCTTGGAGACGAACGGCACCGTGCGGCTGGCCCGCGGGTTCGCCTCGATGACGTAGAGGATGTCCGAGGACAGCGCGAACTGGATGTTCACGAGGCCGCGCACCCCGACGCCGCGGGCGATGGCCTCCGTGGCCTCGCGGATGCGGTCGACCTCGAGCCCGCCGAGCGTGATCGGCGGGAGCGCGCACGCGGAGTCGCCGGAGTGCACCCCGGCCTCCTCGATGTGCTCCATGACCCCGCCCAGGAACAGCTCCTCGCCGTCGAACAGCGCGTCGACGTCGATCTCGATCGCGTCGTCGAGGAACCGGTCGACGAGCACCGGACGCTCGGGCGTGATCTCCGTGGCGCGCGAGATGTACTCCTCGAGCGTCTGCTCGTCGTACACGATCTCCATGCCACGGCCGCCGAGCACGTACGACGGGCGCACCAGCACGGGGTAGCCGATCTCGTCGGCGATCTGCTTGGCGTGCTCGAACGTCGTGGCCATGCCGCTCTTGGGCGCGACGAGGCCGGCGGCGTCGAGCACCTGGCCGAACGCGCCACGCTCCTCCGCGAGGTCGATCGCCGACGGCTGCGTGCCCACGATGGGCACGCCGGCGGCCTCCAGGCCCGCGGCCAGGCCGAGCGGCGTCTGGCCGCCCAGCTGCACGACGACGCCGGCCACCGGGCCCGCCTGCTGCTCGGCGTGCACGACCTCCAGCACGTCCTCGAGCGTCAGCGGCTCGAAGTAGAGCCGGTCGGCGGTGTCGTAGTCGGTCGAGACCGTCTCGGGGTTGCAGTTGACCATGACGGTCTCGTAGCCCACCGCGCTCAGCGCCTGCACGGCGTGCACGCACGAGTAGTCGAACTCGATGCCCTGGCCGATCCGGTTCGGGCCGCTGCCGAGCACCAGCACCGCCGGCTTCTCGCGCGGCTCGACCTCGGTCTCCTCGTCGTAGGAGGAGTAGTGGTACGGGGTGCGCGCCGCGAACTCCGCCGCGCACGTGTCGACCGTCTTGTAGACCGGGCGCACGCCGAGTGCGTGCCGCACGCCGCGCACGACGTCGGCCGACATGCCGCGGATCCGGCCGAGCTGCGCGTCGGAGAAGCCGTGCCGCTTCGCGCGGCGCAGCAGCGCCGGCGACAGCTCGGGCGCCTCGATCAGCTCCGTGGCCACCTCGTTGATGAGGGCCAGCTGGTCGACGAACCACGGGTCGATGCTCGTGGCCGCGAAGATCTCGTCGGGCGTCGCGCCGGCGCGGATCGCGTCCATGACCTTCTTCAGGCGGCCGTCGTGCGGGCGCCTGATCTCCTCGAGCAGGCTCGCCTTGTCGAGCTCGACCCACTCCTTGCTCCAGTCGAACTCCGCACCCGGGCGCTCCAGCGAGCGCAGCGCCTTCTGCAGCGCCTCGGTGAAGCTGCGGCCGATGGCCATCGCCTCGCCCACGGACTTCATGTGCGTCGTGAGGGTCGAGTCGGCCGCGGGGAACTTCTCGAACGCGAACCGCGGCACCTTGACCACGACGTAGTCGAGCGTCGGCTCGAACGACGCGGGCGTCTCGCGCGTGATGTCGTTCGGGATCTCGTCGAGCGTGTAGCCGATGGCCACCTTCGCGGCGATCTTCGCGATCGGGAAGCCCGTGGCCTTGGAGGCCAGCGCCGAGGACCGCGACACGCGCGGGTTCATCTCGATGACGACGATGCGCCCGTTCTCGGGGTTGACCGCGAACTGGATGTTGCAGCCGCCGGTGTCGACGCCGACCTCGCGGATGACGCCCAGGGAGATGTCGCGCAGCCGCTGGTACTCGACGTCGGTGAGCGTCAGGGCCGGGGCGACGGTGATCGAGTCGCCCGTGTGCACGCCGACCGGGTCGAAGTTCTCGATCGAGCAGACGATCACCACGTTGTCGGCGGTGTCGCGCATGACCTCGAGCTCGTACTCCTTCCAGCCGAGGATCGACTCCTCCAGGAGCACCTCGGTGGTGGGGCTCAGCGCGAGACCGGACCCGGCGATGCGGTGCAGGTCCTCCTCGTCGTAGGCCAGGCCCGAGCCGGACCCGCCCATCGTGAACGACGGGCGCACGACGACGGGGTAGCCGCCCAGCTGCTCGACGCCGGCGAGGCACTCGTCCATCGTGTGGCAGATGACCGAGCGGGCCACCTCCGCGCCCCACTCCTTCGGCAGGCCCTCGACGATCCGCTTGAAGATCTCGCGGTTCTCGCCCTTCTCGATCGCCTCGACCGACGCGCCGACCAGCTCGACGCCGTACTTCTCGAGCGTCCCGGCCTTGTCGAGCGCGATGGCCGCGTTCAGCGCGGTCTGGCCGCCGAGGGTGGCGAGCAGGGCGTCGGGGCGCTCCTTCGCGATCACCTTCTCGACGAACTCGGGCGTGATCGGCTCGACGTACGTGGCGTCGGCGAACTCGGGGTCGGTCATGATCGTCGCCGGGTTGGAGTTCACGAGGATCACGCGGATGCCCTCCTCGCGGAGGACGCGGCACGCCTGGGTGCCGGAGTAGTCGAACTCGCAGGCCTGCCCGATGACGATCGGGCCGGAGCCGATGACGAGGATCGAGGAGATGTCGGTGCGCTTGGGCATCAGTCGGTCACCTTCGCGTGGTCGGGGGCGTGGTCGGCCATGAGCTGGACGAACCGGTCGAACAGGTACGCCGCGTCGTGCGGGCCGGCGGCGGCCTCCGGGTGGTACTGGACGCTGAACGCGGGTCCGTCGACGAGCGCGACGCCCTCGACGACCTGGTCGTTGAGCCCGACGTGGGTCACGTGCGCGTCGCCGTAGGGCGTCTCGAACGTCCCGTCGAGCGGTGCGTCGACCGCGAAGCCGTGGTTCTGGCTCGTGATCTCGACCTTGCCCGTCGTGCGGTCCTGCACCGGCTGGTTGATGCCGCGGTGCCCGTACTTGAGCTTGTAGGTGCCGCGACCGAGGGCGCGGCCGAGCATCTGGTTGCCCAGGCAGATCCCGAAGTAGGGGATGCGCCGCTCGAGCACCTCGCGCAGCACGCCGACGACGTGGTCGGCGGTGGCCGGGTCGCCAGGCCCGTTGGACATGAAGACGCCGTCGGGCTGCACCGCGAGGACGTCGTCGATGGTCGAGGAGGCGGGCAGCACGTGCACCTCGATGCCCCGCTCGGCCAGCCGGCGCGGGGTCATGCCCTTGATGCCGAGGTCGACGGCGGCCACGGTGAACCGCTTCTCCCCCACCGCCGGCACCACGTACGGCTCGGGCGTCGTGACGTCGTCGAGGAAGCTGGAGCCCTCCATCGAGGGCGCCTCGTTCACGAGCGCGACGAGCGCGTCGAGCGAGCCCCCGACGTGCTGCGGGTCGCTGCTGATCGCGGCACGCATCGAGCCGCGCTCGCGCAGGTGACGCGTCAGGGCGCGGGTGTCGACCGCGCTGATGCCGACGACGCCCTGCTCGGTCAGCAGGTCGTCGAGCGACCGGTTCGAGCGCCAGCTGCTGCGCACCCGGGAGGGATCGCGCACGACGTAGCCGTCGACCCACACGCGTCGGGACTCGAAGTCCTCGTCGTTGACGCCGGTGTTGCCGATGTGCGGCGCCGTCATGACGACGATCTGGCCGCGGTAGGAGGGGTCGGTCAGCGTCTCCTGGTAGCCGGTCATCCCGGTGGCGAAGACGATCTCGGCGATCGTCGTGCCCTGCGCGCCGAAGGACTCGCCGCGGAACGCGCGACCGTCCTCGAGCACGAGCACGGCGGGGGCGCCGGGCTCCGCGCGGCGCGAGGAGCCGCTTTCGTCGGTGTGGGTCATGCGTGGACTCCTTCGGTCAGCTCGCCGGACAGGACGGTGGGGACGCCGCGCAGGAACGTGGCGACGACCCGGCCGGGCAGCTCGTGCCCGGCGTAGGGGGTGTTGCGCGACAGCGACGCGGTGTCACCGGGCGTGACGGTGCGCGTCGCGGACGGGTCGTAGAGGACGACGTGCGCCGGCTCGCCGACGGCCAGCGGGCGGCCGTGCTCGGCGACCCGGCCGATGCGCGCCGGGCGCGCCGACATCGCCTCGGCGACCTGCTCCCAGGTGAGGGCGCCGGTGTCGACCATCGTCTGCTGCACGATCGACAGCGCCGTCTCGAGGCCGATCATCCCGAAGGCGGCGGCCGCGAACTCGCACTCCTTGTCCTCCATCGGGTGCGGTGCGTGGTCGGTCGCGACGATGTCGATGGTGCCGTCGGCCAGCCCCTCGCGGACCGCGGCGACGTCGTCGGCGGTGCGCAGCGGCGGGTTGACCTTGTAGATCGGGTCGTAGCTGCGGACCAGCTCGTCGGTGAGGAGCAGGTGGTGCGGCGTGACCTCCGCGGTCACGTCGATGCCCCGGCTCTTCGCCCAGCGGACGATCTCGACGGAGCCGCGCGTCGACAGGTGGCAGACGTGCAGGCGGGAGCCGACGTGCTCGGCGAGCAGCACGTCGCGGGCGATGATCGCCTCCTCGGCGACCGCCGGCCAGCCGACCAGGCCGAGCTCGCCCGACAGGGCGCCCTCGTTCATCTGGGCGCCCTCGGTGAGCCGCGGCTCCTGCGCGTGCTGCGCCACGACGCCGTCGAAGGCCTTGACGTACTCGAGCGCGCGGCGCATCAGCACCGCGTCGGACACGCAGATGCCGTCGTCGGAGAAGACGCGCACGCCCGCGGCGGAGTCGGCCATGGCACCCAGCTCGGCGAGACGCTCGCCCTTCAGCCCGACGGTGAGCACCGTCTCTGCGTCCTCGCGGCCCGGCTCGCGCAGGTGGGTGTGCAGGTCGACGAGACCGGGCAGCGCCACGAGGCCGTCGGCGTCGACGACCGTGACGTCCTGGTCGACCTCCAGGCCTGCACCGATCTCGACGATCACGCCGTCGCGCAGCAGCAGGTCGGTGGGGTCGCCGCCGAGCGGTCGCGCGTTGCGGAGGAGGTAGGCGGTCATGCGGTTCCTTCGTTCGAGGCGTCGGCGGGCGCGCCACCGAGGAGCAGGTAGAGCACGGCCATCCGCACCGCGACGCCGTTCGTGACCTGCTCGACGATCACGGAGCGGTCGGAGTCGGCGACGTCGGCACTGATCTCCATGCCGCGGTTCATCGGGCCGGGGTGCATGACCACCGCGTGGTCGGGCAGCCGGTTCATGCGCGCGCGGTCGAGGCCGTAGCGGCGGCTGTACTCGCGGGCACTCGGGAAGTAGGCGGCGTTCATCCGCTCCCCCTGGACCCGCAGCATCATGAGCGCGTCGGTGCCCTCGAGCGTGGCGTCGAGGTCGTAGGAGGTGCCGACCGGCCACGTGTGGACGCCGACCGGCAGCAGCGTGGGCGGGGCGACGAGCGTGACGTGCGCGCCGAGCGTGTGCAGCAGGAGCGCGTTGGAGCGCGCGACGCGGCTGTGCAGCACGTCGCCGACGATCGTGATCCGCTTGCCGGCGAGGTCGGCACCGCTGCCGGTGCCGAGACCCCCGCCGACGAGGTGGCGCCGCATCGTGAAGGCGTCGAGCAGGGCCTGCGTGGGGTGCTCGTGCGTGCCGTCGCCGGCGTTGACCACGGCCCCCTTCGTCCAGGCCTCGTGCGCCAGGCGGTGCGGCGCACCGGACGCCCCGTGGCGGACCACGACCGCGTCGGCGCCCATCGCCTGCAGCGTCAGGGCGGTGTCCTTCAGGCCCTCGCCCTTGGAGGCGCTCGAGCCCTTAGCGGAGAAGTTGATGACGTCGGCGGAGAGCCGCTTGGCCGCCGCCTCGAAGCTGATGCGGGTGCGCGTGGAGTCCTCGAAGAAGAGGTTGACGACCGTCCGGCCACGCAACGTCGGGAGCTTCTTGATGGGCCGCTGCGCCACGCCGAGCAGCTCCTCGGCGGTGTCGAGGATGCGGACGGCCTCGTCGCGGCTCAGGTCGCCGGCGCTCAGCAGGTGCTTCACGCGACCCCTCCCCGGATCGTCACGGAGTCGGTCTGGTCGTCGACCTCCGCGAGCCGGACGCGCACCTTCTCCGCGAGCGAGGTCGGCAGGTTCTTGCCCACGAAGTCGGCGCGGATGGGCAGCTCCCGGTGGCCCCGGTCGACGAGCACCGCCAGCTGCACGGCCTTCGGCCGGCCGAGGTCGGCGAGCGCGTCGAGCGCCGCGCGGATCGTGCGACCGCTCATCAGCACGTCGTCGACCAGCACGACGGTGCGTCCGTCGACGTCCTCGGGGATCTCGGTGTGCTCCAGCGAGCGCACCGGGCCGCTGTGCAGGTCGTCGCGGTACATCGTGATGTCGAGCGCGCCGGCCGTGATCGTCCGCCCCTCGACCTCGCTCATGCGGGCCGCGATCCGGCGCGCGAGCGGCACGCCGCGGGTGGGGATGCCGAGGATGACGAGCCCGTCGGCGTCGCGGTTGCGCTCGAGGATCTCGTGGGTGATGCGGGTCAGCGCCCGCGAGATGTCCTTCTCGTCGAGGACCGTGCGACCGTCCTCGTCTGCGGCGGAAGCGCCGGGGGCCGGGTCACGCGTGTCAGGACCGGGAGTGCCGTCGGGCACGACCATGTCTGACCTCCTTCTCCGCCTCACGGGACGGTGGTTAAAGGACGTCGGATGGAACGGCTCGAGCCTAGCAGCGCTGGACCGCGGGCCGATCAGGGGTCGGGGGTGGTGGACAGGGCCTGGGTGCGGGCCTGGAGGTGGGCGACGAGACGCTTCCTCTCGGGATCCTCGAGCTCGTCACCGACCTGCACGGCCCAGCGCCAGCGGTCGTCGGTCCAGCCTGTCGAGACAGTCCCGCGCGCCGCGGGTCCCTCGTCGCCCTCCTCGCCTGCATCCTCGTCGTCCTCCGCCTCGAGAGGGGCGCGGACCACCGAGAACCAGGCTGATGCATTCCAGTGCAGCGAGACGACCCCGTCGCTCACGATGTACGCCTCAGCCGTGCCCGCGCTGGTCACGGAGAGGGAATCGAGACCGAGGCCGGTCACGAGCGCCGCCGTCGCCTCCCGGTTGCGCGCCATCACGGTCGCGGCGTCCTCGGACGGGTCCACGTAGTCCACGCCTCCAGGGCCGGTCCCGTACGGTCCGTCCCAGACGAAGAGCGCGGGCGGGTGTGGATCCACGACCGCCAGCTCCTCCCACCGGAAGCTCAGCTCGTACGCACCCTCACAAGCCAGGAGGCGGCCGTCGCTCCCGTCGACGACGTACCGGACCTCACCGGCACCTTCCGGACGGATGAGTCGGACGTCCCACGCCTCGCGACCGAGGTGGGTCGTGCGTCGAAGCGGAGCCGCTAGCTCGGCGGGGCCGTGTCGCCAATCTCCGGCGATGAGCCAGTCGACCGGTCGAGGTCGCGCCAGCGCGCCCCCGAACGGAGCATGCATCGCCATCGCTTCGCGGCCGACCCGCTCGGGTACGTCCTCGTCGGCCTCGTCGTGGTGGAAGAGGTATCCCACCCGATCACCCTGGATGGCCCACGGGCGGCCGGACTCGTCGTCGACACGCCACCGATGGCCGTGCTTGCGGACGTGGAAGCGCGTGAGCTCCTCAGAGTCCTCGTCCAGCCGGACCGCGAGCACGCCCTCGATGGGTTCCTCGGACGCCTCCCCCGCCACCATGCGGACGAGGATCTCCAGCCACTGCGCGTCGGTCATGGAGGAAGCGTCGCACGCGCGAGGTCCGACGAGGTCGTGGACAAGTTCAGGACCTTCGGATGGTCTCGAAACCGCTGGAACCAGAGCAAGAACAGGACCCGATCGACTGTGCTTTCGAACGTCTTTTCGGTATCATGGAGACATGTCCAGCACGCAGCTCGCCGACCGGCTCGAGGCCGTCGCCGCCGAGC
>NZ_LUNF01000080.1:0-22406 GCF_001626145.1 Aeromicrobium sp. REDSEA-S32_B7 | reverse complement strand
CACCGGGCCCACGCGCCCGCGCCGACCCGACGAGCTGGCCGCGCCGATCGCTGCGGAGCGGTCGAGCGACGAGGGCCTGGGTGCCGGGCGATAGCGTCACCGCATGACGTCGACGCACGAACCGCCCGTCGCCCCTCAGCACCCGGTCGTCCGCCGCCACCACGGCGACGAGGTCGAGGACCCGTACGAGTGGCTCCGCGACAAGGACGACCCACGCACCCTGGCGCACCTCGAGGCCGAGAACGCGTACGCGGAGGCCCGGACGGCGCACCTCGCCGACCTGCGCGGCCGGCTGTTCGAGGAGATCCGCTCGCGGACCCTCGAGACCGACCTCTCCGTGCCCGTGCGGCACGGCGGCTGGTGGTACTACTCGCGCACCGTCGAGGGCAGCCAGTACGCCATCCGGTGCCGCACCGCGGTCTCCTCCCCCGACGACTGGGACCCGCCGACGCTCGTGCCGGGCGAGCCCGTGCCCGGCGAGGAGGTCCTGCTCGACTCGAACGTCGAGGCCGAAGGGCATGACTTCTTCTCCCTCGGCGGGTTCTCGCTGAGCGACGACGGCAGCCTGCTCGCGTGGTCGACCGACGTGGTGGGCGACGAGCGCTACACGATCCGCGTCAAGGGCCTACGCACCGGCGAGCTGCTCGCCGACGAGATAGCCGGCACGAGCGGCGGCGTCACGTGGTCCACCGACGGCAGCCACCTCTTCTACACGACCGTCGACGACGCGTGGCGCCCGCACCGCGTCTGGCGGCACCGGCTGGGCTCCGACGCCGACGACGTGCTCGTGCACGAGGAGACCGACGAGCGGTTCTTCACCGGGGTCGGGCGCACCCAGTCCGAGCGCTACCTCGTGATCGGTGCGTCGTCGAAGATCACGAGCGAGGTGCTCGTCCTCGAGGCCGACGACCCGACCGGCGACTTCAGTGTCGTGGTGCCGCGGCGCGACGGCGTCGAGTACTCGCTCGAGCACGCGGTGGTCGCCGGACGCGACCTGTTCCTGGTGCTGCACAACGACGGCGCGGAGGACTTCGAGCTCGGTGCGCTTCCCGTCGACGCCGCACCGGTCGATCGACCGCTGCGCGAGGCGCTCGAGACGGTCGTGGCGCACCGCCCGGGCACACGCCTGGAGGGCATCGACGTCTTCGCGCGGTCGCTCCTGCTCTCCTACCGTCGCGAGGCGCTGACGCGTGTCGCCATCGCGAGCATCGACGACGACGGTCTCGGCGAGCCGCGCGAGATCGACTTCGGCGAGGAGCTGTTCACCGCGGGGGTGGGCGCGAACGCCGAGTGGGACCAGCCCGTGATCCGCCTGGGGATGGGGTCGCTCGTCACGCCCAGCACGGTGCTCGACCTCGTCGTCGAGACGGGCGAGCTGGTCGTGCGCAAGCAGCAGACGGTGCTCGGCGGCTACGACCCCGCCGACTACGTGCAGCACCGCACGTGGGCCACCGCCGACGACGGCACGCTGGTGCCGATCTCGCTCGTGGCCCGTGCCGACACCCCGCGCGACGGCTCCGCCCCCGCCCTGCTCTACGGGTACGGCTCCTACGAGATCAGCATCGACCCCGGCATGTCCGTGCCGCGGCTGTCGTTGCTCGACCGCGGCTTCGTGTTCGCCATCGCGCACGTCCGCGGCGGCGGCGAGCTCGGTCGCGCCTGGTACGACCACGGGGAGGGCGGCAGCGCCGGCGGGCTCCTCGTCGGCGCCGCCCTGAACCTGGCGCCCGAGGCGTTCGGCGCCGTCGTGGCGGAGGTCCCGTTCGTGGACGCCCTCACGACGATCCTCGACCCGAGCCTGCCGCTGACCGTCATCGAGTGGGACGAGTGGGGCGACCCGCTGCACGACCCCGACGTCTACGCCTACATGAAGTCGTACACGCCCTACGAGAACGTCGGCGAGGTCGCCTCCCCGCCGGTGCTCGCGGTCACCAGCCTGAACGACACGCGCGTGCTCTACGTGGAGCCCGCGAAGTGGGTCGCCCGGCTGCGCGAGCGGTCGACCGGCGAGGTCCCCGCCCTGCTCAAGACCGAGATGAACGCGGGCCACGGCGGCGTGAGCGGACGCTACGCGGCCTGGCACGAGCGGGCCTGGGAGCTGGCGTGGATCATCGACGTCGTCGGGGCGCCCCACGAGCCCCGACCGGCTGCGACCGATGTCGGTGCCGGCTCGTAGGCTGCTCGCGTGCTCCGCATCGCCACGGTCAACGTCAACGGCATCCGCGCCGCCCTCCGACGCGGCATGGGTCCCTGGCTCGAGGCTGCCGACGCCGACGTCGTCACCCTGCAGGAGGTCCGCGCGCCCGACGCGCTCGTGCACGAGCTGATGGCCGAGACCGGCTACCACGTCGTGCACACCGAGGCGGCCGCCAAGGGCCGCGCGGGTGTCGCGGTGCTCAGCCGCACCGAGCCCAAGGCGCACCGCGTCGGGCACGGCGACCCGTCCTTCGACGACGCCGGCCGCTGGGTCGAGTCCGACATCGTGCTGCCCGACGGCAGTCTCCTCACGGCCGTGTCGGCCTACGTCCACTCCGGCGGCGTCGGCACGCCGAGCCAGGACGAGAAGTACCGCTTCCTCGACCAGCTGCTGGTGCGCCTCGGCGAGCTGCGCGACCACGCCGACCACGCGGTGGTCACCGGCGACTTCAACATCGGCCACACCGAGCTCGACATCAAGAACTGGAAGGGCAACCTCAAGAAGGCGGGGTTCCTCCCAGAGGAGCGCGCGTACCTCGACCGCGTGCGCGACGAGCTCGGCTGGGTCGACGTCGCGCGGGTGCACGCCGGCGAGGTCGACGGCCCGTACACCTGGTGGTCGTGGCGGGGCCAGGCGTTCGACAACGACACCGGCTGGCGGATCGACTACCAGCTCGCCACGCCCGAGCTGGCCGCCTCGGTCAGCGCCGCCCGCGTCGACCGTGCCGCGACCTACGCGGAGCGGTTCTCCGACCACGCACCGCTCGTCGTCGACTACGCCCTCTGACGGTGGCACTCGCCCGCGTCCTCGGACCCGTCCGAGCGACCGGCCTCGGGGCCGGGTCGATGCTGGGGGCCGGCGTGTTCGTCGCGCTCGGCCCGGCCGTCGGTCGCACCGGCGTCTTCGTCGTGTGGGCGGTGCTGCTCGCGGCGCTCGTCGCGGGGCTCAACGCCCTGGCGTCGGCCCGCCTCGCGACCCGCTACCCCGCCGCGGGCGGCACCTACGTGTTCGCGCGGGAGCGGCTCGGGCCTGCCTGGGGGCACCTCGCGGGCTGGGTGTTCGTGGTCGGGAAGACCGCATCGTGCGCGGCGATGGCGCTGGCGGTGGGGGCTCACCTGGCGCCTGGTCACGCGACCACGCTCCCCGCCTCGCGACGCTCGGCGAGGAGGTGCGCGACCCGGCGCGCACCATCCCGCGCGCCGTCGCCGTCTCCTTCGCGGTGGTCACGGCCCTCTACGTGGTCGCCGCTGCGGCCGTCGCCCACGCGCTGCCCCCGGACGTCGCCGACGCCAGCGACCGGGCCGTCGCCGACGCGGTCGACACGCTGGGTCACCCCGCGCTCACCACCGCCGTGGCCGTCACGGCCGTGGTCGCGGCGGGCGGCGCGCTGCTGTCGCTGCTCGGCGGGGTCAGCCGCACCACCCTGGCCATGAGCCGCGACCGTCACCTCCCGCGGGCGCTCGCGCGCGAGTCGTCGCGCGGCGTGCCCGCGGCCGCCCAGGTCGCGGTGGCGGTCGTCGTCGTGGCCGCACTCCCGTTCGTCGACGCGGCGGAGGCCGTGGCTGCCTCGAGCGGCTGCGTGCTGGTCTACTACGCCCTCACCAACGCTGCGGCACTCACGCTCGACGGGACCGTCCTGCGGGTGCTCGCGGCGGCGGGCCTCCTCGGGTGCCTCCTGCTCGTCCTCTCCCTGCCGGTCGCCGGCGTGCTCTGGACGCTCGCGGTGGTCGTCGCCGGTCTCGCCGCCGGCCGCCTCACCCTCCGCCGCGCCGCGGCCTGAGCCGCCCGCTGCTCCCACTCCCCGCGTTTCGTGGAGTGGGAGTGCGGGCTCAGCGCAATACATCAGGTGCTGATATAGTTGGTTGCATGCAGCAACCTGATGTCGCGCGCCTGTCCCAGGCCCTGCGGGAGCTGGTCGCGGTCGTGTCCCGCGACTCGGCCACGCGAGGCCTGAGCCGCACGGCGGCAGGGACGCTGTCCGCGCTCGACCGGCACGGGCCCTCGCGGAACGACGCCGGAGCCAGGACGCCCTGATCGCCGCCCGACTCGGCCGCCTCTCACCCGACCGACTCGACGCCCTCGGCCACGCCGTCGACGCGCTCGTCGAGCTGACCCAGGAGGACCATGACCAGCCCCACTGACCAGACACCCGACACCGGCGGCCACGGCTCCGCCCGAGCAAGCCTGCTCGGACAGCCGAAGGCCGTCTACGCGGTCGCCTTCGCCTGCGTGATCTCCTTCATGGGGATCGGTCTCGTCGACCCCATCCTGCCCGCCCTGAAGGAGCAGCTCGACGCCACCGAGAGCGAGGTGACGCTGCTCTTCACCAGCTACCTCGTGGTCACCGCGGTCGCCATGCTCGTGACCAACGCGGTCTCCAGCCGCTTCGGCGCCAAGCGCACGCTCGTGGTCGGTCTGGCCATCATCGTGGTCTTCTCGGCGCTCGCGGGGTCGAGCGGCAGCATCGAGGGCATCGTCGCCTTCCGCGCCGGCTGGGGACTGGGCAACGCCCTGTTCATCGCCACCTCGCTCGCCGCCATCGTCTCGAGCGCGCGGGGCGGGTTCGCCGGGGCGATCATCCTCTACGAGGCGGCGCTCGGCCTCGGCATCGCAGCCGGCCCCCTGGTCGGCGGCACCCTGGGCAACATCAGCTGGCGCGGCCCGTTCTACGGCGTCGCCGTCCTCATGTCGATCGCGCTCGTCGCGACGGTGCTCCTGCTGCCGTCCACGCCGAAGCCCACGCACGCGACGCCGATCAGCGCCCCGCTCAAGGCGCTGCGCCACCGCGGCCTGGCGACGATGAGCGTGGCCGCCCTGCTCTACAACTGGGGCTTCTTCACGATGCTCGGGTACGCCCCGTTCCCGATGGCGCTGTCCATCACCCAGCTCGGCTGGGTCTTCTTCGCCTGGGGCGTCCTGGTCGCGTTCTTCTCGGTGGTCGCCGCCCCGTGGCTGCAGCAGCGCTTCGGCACGTCGGTCTCGCTCTACGCCGCCTTCACCCTCTTCGCCATCGACCTCGCGCTGATGGCGACCGACCCCACCGACCAGCGGCTCATGGTCGGCTGCGTCATCGCGGCGGGCATCTTCATCGGCATCAACAACACGCTCATGACGCAGGCCGTCATGACCATCTCGCCGGTCGAGCGTCCCGTGGCGTCCGCCGCGTACGGCTTCGTCCGCTTCATCGGCGGCGGCCTCGCGCCGTTCGCCGCCGGCCGGATGGTGCAGGCCTGGTCGGTGCACGTGCCGTTCGCCGTCGCGGCGGTTGCCGTGCTGGGCGCCGCGGTCGTCCTGTCCACCGCCCACCGGGCCCTGCGCGACGCCGACGCCGGGCTCGACGAGGACGGTCACGTCGTCCACGACGACGGGGCGCGCACCTTCGTGGTGCGCGCCCCGTCTGCTCGGGACCCCGGTCCGGCCGGTCAGGTCAGGTCAGTTGAACCGGACCTTCACCGACGCCCCCTTCTCCGACAGCACCCGGACCTTGACCCCCGCACCGGGCAGCTTCACGCCGTGCTGCGGCGCCTCCGCGTAGAAGTACTTCTTCGTGTCGTCGAAGAGCGGAGCGGCGGCCTGTCCACGGACGTACGTGGGCTTGCCGTCGGTGTGCAGCGTCATCGAGTCGGCCCTGCGCGTCGAGAACGGCGCGTCGTAGACCTGCACGCGGGCGCGGAACGGCTTGCCCGTCGTCCGGTCGATGATCGGTCGGGGCCGGGCATCGATCGGCAGGTTCCGACCCTCGCCCGGGTGGGTGATGGTGTTGTTGTCGGCCTGCGACGTGTCCCAGTAGGAGATCAACAGACCCTGCTGGTAGGCGTAGTGCTCGACCCAGTCGGGGCGCGTGCTCGCGAAGCCGAAGTTGTACGGCCCCGTCCGCAGGTACCGGTCGTAGGAGACGTACGAGCGGTGCCCCATGACGTAGAAGTTGTCGTAGAGGTCCGTCGTCGACGATCCCACGACGCTGAACCCGTCGAGGGTCCAGGCACCCGCACCGTCCTCCGCACCGTCCGACGTCAGCGTCGAACCGCCGGCGGTCACCGCGACGTCGTCGAGGAACAGGCCGGGCAGCGCGAGACCGCCGTCGGTCTTGTACAGGAACCGCAGCTGGACGCTCTCACCTGCGTAGGCGTCGAGCGGCACCGAGAGGTCGGTCCACGTCTTCTGCTCACCGTCGATGCCCGGGCGACCGGACGTGTCCTCGCCGATGGGCGTGCCCCCGACGGTCCCGTCGAGCGCGGTCCACGTCGAGCCGCCGTCGGTCGAGGCCTGGACGTACGCGTAGTCGTAGCCCTCCTCGATCTCGTACCTGACCTTCGCCGTCAGCGTCGCGTCGCTCGCGCCCGCCGGGATGTCGACCTTCGTCGTCATCGTGGTGGCGAGGTCGTCACCGGAGCCGGAGTGGAACTGCTTCGAGCCCGCTGCCGGTGCACCCAGGTCACGGGTGACCTCCTTCTTCGGGAGCACCACGACGGCTCCCTGCGCCTTCGCGGTGTTGTACTCCTGGGGCCCGAGCTCGAGCGTCCGCTTCTCCTTGGCCCCGACGACCTCGTAGTCGAGCCAGCCGAGCTGCAGCTTCTCCCACGCGCCCAGGTCGCCCGCGCGCTCGCCGAGGGCCTCGCCCTTGGCGTTGAGTCGCGACTGCGCCATGAGCGTCCAGTACTCGTTGCTGTTGTCGCCGCCCGCCGTGCTGTACGCGTCGGGCAGGCCGAGGTCGTGACCGTACTCGTGGACGAAGACGGAGAGACCGCCGTTCTCCGGCTGGACGGTGTAGTCGCCGATCCAGAGCCCGGTGTCGCCGATCTGCGTGCCGCCGAGGCGGTTCTGCGACGGTCCCGTGACGCCCTGGTCGGTGAGGAAGGCGTACCAGCGGTGCGACCAGATGGCGTCCTCGCCGTAGGTCGCGTCGCCGTCCTCCTCGCCGTGCCCGGCGTGGACGATCTGGAAGTGGTCGATGTAGCCGTCGGGCTCGTTGAAGTCGCCGTCGCCGTCGTAGTCGTAGCGGTCGTAGACGTCGTACTCGGCGAGCTGCTGCTTGATCTGCGCGTCGGTGCGGCCCGCCTTGCGCTGGTCGGCCACCCACTGGGTCGTGGCGTCCTGGATCAGGTTCCACGTCGAGGCGTCGTCGCGGCCGTAGCGGGCGGTGTTGTACTTCACCTTCACCCAGTCCGAGACGGTTCCGTCGACCGTGTAGCGACCCGACGACTGCGTCTCGTAGTACGTCTTGACCGACTCGGCGCCCTTGCCCTCCTTGAAGTAGAGGTCCTGGTAGTGCTGACGGTCGTAGTCGGGCTGCCAGACGGTCGAGTTGTCCTTCGTCCGGTCCGGCTCCTCGATCTGGTTGTGCTGCGGACCGTCGAACTTCTCGGGTCCGGGCGTCGACGGATCGGTGTCGGCGTCCGGGTAGTCGGGGTGCCGCTCGTCGCCGAACTCGGCGAGGATGACGAAGACCTTGTCGGCGCGCTCCTGCGACAGCTCGACGTACTGGTCCTTGCGCTTGCCCCTCGCGGCGCGCTCCTTCGCGCCGCGCGACGCCTTCGGGCTCGCGAGCGTCGCGGCGTCGGCCGGTGCGGCTGCCTCGCCGACCTTGACGACGGTGCTGCCGTTGCGGGTGACGGGCTTCGCCTCACCGCTCACGACGGACGCGACGGCCTGCTCGCGCAGCTCCCGACGCTTGTCCTCGAGCGGGTTCGGCAGGTCGTGGTCCTTCTGGACGCGGTCGACCCCCTGCTGCGGCGGCGCCTCGGCCGCCGTGGTCGGTGCTGCGAACGTGAGTCCGAGCGATGACGCGAGCCCGATCCCGAGCACGCATGACGTGACACGCTTCACGTGGTCCCCCCTAGGAACAACTGATGTCTCGGGGGCCGGTCGGCCCCCTGTCGCATCGGCGGGCCGGTGGGCTCGTCCGACACGAGGCTCGGGCCAACCTAAACGTTTCCTGAGGACGACGACAGTCTTGACTTCACCGGTGACTAGTACTAACGAACTAGTTCTTCGGCCGATCTCAGGTGAGGACCTAGTGCCCGGGACCTAAAGGTGTGAGACTGACCAGGTTCGGTCCCCGTCACCAGGAGCAGCATGCGTACCACCATCGCCGTCGTCCTCACCGCGCTCCTCGTGAGCCTCACGGGAGGCTCCGCCCACGCCGTGGTGCGGGTCAGCGTGTACTCCCAGCAGATCCTCGAGCAGACCAACGGGGTCCGGGCGAAGTTCGACCGCCCCAAGCTCGCGCTCAACAGCTGCATGGACGGCTACGCCGACTCCTGGGCCAAGCACCTCGCCACGCAGGAGAAGGCGCTCGTCCACCGCTCGTCCGCGTCGCTGCAGGCGATCATGAAGAAGTGCGGCCTGCGCAGCATCGGCGAGAACCTGGCGTTCGGCTACCCGGACGGTCGCAGCGTCGTCGGCCGTTCCACCGACAAGGTCTGCTCGTCCTCGTGCTCCAAGGTCAACTGGATGACCTCCGGCGGTCACCGCGCCAACCAGATGAACGCCGCGTTCCGCCGCATCGGCGTGGGCGCGTGGCGCGACAGCAACGACCGCTACTACTCCGTCGCGCTGTACGGACAGCCCCGCTAGTCGCCCTCGTCGGGTCGGGCCTCCGACGCGCCGAGACGGCGTTCGGCCCGCGTCGCGACCGTGTCCTAGGCTGGTGTCGTTGCCGTTGGATTTAACCGTGCCGGCAGCTCGGGGACCGCACACCGGGCGCTCTGCTCAGCGGGTGAAACGACGGACGACGCGTCCACGACGGTCGTGGACGCACCCGAAGGAGTAGTAGGAAAGATGGCAACCGGAACGGTCAAGTGGTTCAACGCCGACAAGGGCTTCGGCTTCATCGCGCCCGACGACGGCAGCGAGGACGTCTTCGCCCACTTCAGCGCGATCCAGACGAGCGGCTACCGCTCGCTCAACGAGAACCAGAAGGTCGAGTTCGACGTCGAGCAGGGCCAGAAGGGCCTGCAGGCGGCGAACATCCGTCCGCTGGACTGACCTCAGCACCGACGACACGGCCCCGCGGAGCGCATGCTTCGCGGGGCCGTGTCACGTCGCCGGCGCGTGAGGGACACGCGGCGACCGCACCGGGTCAGGTCTCAGAGGTGACCGGACTCGTCCCAGGCGTGCTGGGCGAAGTCGGTGCCCCGCTCGCGGACCGCCTGCGTCGCGTCCGTGGCGACCGGTCGGTCCAGGACGCCCAGCGGACGCCCGGGGAACCGGGCGGACGCGGCAGCGACGTCGGAGGGGCGGAAGTCGAAGGTCAGATCGTCCATGTTCATGAGGCTAGTCTCATGTTCGGCGGTCCGACACCCCTACCCGACGGTAGTCTTCGGCGGCGGCTCAGCGGACGGCGCGGCGTAGCTCGCCGAGACGTCGACGCACCTCGCCGGCACGGAGGTGGTCGACGTTCAACGGCGGCTCGAGCTGCTCCACGACGTGCTGGGCGAGCTCGCGGATCGCCTCGCGGTCGTGCATCGGCCAGGTGACGACCCGCAGGTGCTGCTGCATCCAGTCGGCGACCACCGGGTCGTCCAGGCCGTGTGCTCGTAGCGGCTCCTGCAGGATCGTGGCCAGCGCGGCACGGAAGGTCGACGAACGCGACCGCCCGTGCAGCTGGACGGTCTGCACGAGGTGGCGCACCGTCGTGACGACGTCGTCGGTGCGGCCCACGGCTCCCGCGTGGCCCACGTGCAGCACGCCGGCGCCGACAGGCAGCATCAGGCTGCGGTTGAGCACCCGGGCGCCCTCGGCGTCGACGTGCCAGGCGAACACCCCCGCGACCTCCTGGATCGCGTCGAGGTCCTGGGGCCGCACGGCGTGCTCGGCGCTGGCGAGATGCTCGACCGCCGCCAGCACGGCGTCGCCGGGACCATCCTGCATCGGACCTGCCTGTGCCAGAGGTGCCTGCTCGGCGCGACGCTCCGGGGGCGTCACGGGCTCCTCCTCGACCTCGGCCTCGGTCTCGACCACGGGCACGGGCACGGCCTCCTCGACAGCGACCCGAGGCTCGGCGACGACGGGCACGGGACGTGGCTCGTCGCCGCCGACCGTCACCTCCGCACCGGCGTCCTGGAGCACCGCGGCGAGGGGTCCGACGTACGCCTGGGGAGCGACGAGGTGCACCCGCCTGCCGGCCACCGGCCCGTCGAGGGACTCCAGACGCACCAGGACCCACTGCGCCCAGACGCCGCGGTAGACCGGGGCGAGGTCGGCGAGGTCGCGCGAGTCGGGCGAGACCCACTCCCCTGGCTCGAGCAGCCCATGCTCGGCCGAGAGCACGAACCACGTCGCGCCTCGTGCCTGCGCACGGAGTCGGGCGGCCTGGAAGCGGTCCGCGCGGTAGACCTCGCGGGCGGGGGCCGGCACGAGCACCCGCTCCCCCGCACCGGCGAGCAGCAGCACGTCGGCGGACTCGGCGGTCGGGTCGCGGACCTCCAGGCGAGGCCCGGCGAGCCCCGCTCGCTCGACGATGTCCTCGAAGGTCGCCAACCGCGCCGAGGGCCCCGGAGCGTCGTGCCGCGCCTCGACGTCGGGCTCGGGCCGCGCCTGGACGACGGTCGCCTCGGTGAAGGCCGACCTGGCGAGCCTCGCCTCGCGACGGGCCCGGTCGACGGGTGCAGCGGGGGGCAGCAGGTCGGCCGGGTCCTCGGGCAGGTCGGGGTCCAGCTTGCGTTCCTCGGGCGGGATCACCTCGTACAGACCGCGGGCGACACGCCGGAACAGCGACGACCTCACCGCGAACTGCGGCTGCTTGGGCCGACCGCCCTCGCACAGGCCCACCAGGTGCGCGCGGATGGTGGCCTGGCTCACCTCGGGGTAGCGTCGGGCGAACCACCGGTGGACGTGCTCGTAGCCGAACGGGTCGGGCATCGCGTCGGCGCACTCGTACATCAGCTGCCAGACTGGCTTGTCGTACTTCATCGCACCTCCCGATCCCCTGTGATGCCGCTCCTCGACAGGTACGCAGAGACCACGACCCGCGATCCATGACGCGACGGGACGTGGATCACAGGGAATGCGGGCGAGCGACGCGTCGTTCACGCTGGGGTACGACCCACGACGTCTCCGGAAGGAACCCCATGTCGACCATCGACCTCACCGCCCAGAGCTTCGAGGAAGCCGTCACCGGCGAGGGCATCACCCTCGTGGACTGGTGGGCGTCGTGGTGCGGTCCGTGCCGGCAGTTCGCACCCGTCTACGACGCCGCGAGCGAGCAGAACCCCGACGTGACCTTCGGCAAGATCGACACCGAGGCCGAGCAGCAGCTCGCCGGAGCCGCCGGCATCACGTCGATCCCGACGCTCATGGCGTTCCGCGACGGCGTGCTCGTCTTCAGCCAGCCCGGCGCGCTGCCCGCGCCGGCGCTCGACCAGGTGATCCAGGCGGTCCGCGACCTCGACATGGACGACGTCCACCGTCAGGTGGCCGAGGCGCGCGCCGCCGAGCAGCCGGGCACGCCCGACGCGAACGCCTGAGTCCGAGCCCCCACGAGCCCACCGCCCTGACCTCGGGCGGCGGCGCGTCGCGCCGAGGGGCGCGACACCACCACCGGAAGGGACCCCCATGATCCTGATCAACGTCAAGTTCTCCGTGCGCCCCGAGGCCGTCGAGCGGTGGCCGGAGGCCGTCCGCCCGTTCACCGAGGCCACGCGCGCCGAGGAGGGCAACCTGTTCTTCGAGTGGTCGCGCAGCCTGGAGGAGGAGAACACGTTCGTCCTGGTCGAGGGCTTCCAGGACGATGCCGCCGAGGCGCACGTCTCGAGCCAGCACTTCGCCGACGGCCTCGAGGCGATGCGTCCGCTGCTCACGTCGACGCCGCAGATCATCAGCCACACGATCCCCGTCGACGGCTGGGGTCGCATGGGCGAGCTCCAGGTCGACTGAACGCGCACGGGCCCCTGCGCCGTCGCCCGACCGCGTGAGGGACACTAGAGGGATGCCCACGACCACCGACCTGCGCGTGCTGCTGCGCCACCCGGTCGACTTCGTGGTCGCCGAGGACCCCGCCGCCTCGCGGTTCGTCTTCACCGCCCCCGACGGGGAGCACGAGGTGACGGCGAACGACGCCATCGGTCCGTTGAGCCAGGGCATCCGCACGATGAACGCGGACCCGTCGGTCCGGGCCTGGGCCACGCCCGCGATCCTCGCACTGCGGCTCATGGCCACGGGGCGGCTGGCCGCGCCCGACTCGTCCTCGGCGTCCCAGCTGCAGGACGCCGCGCGCTCCGTCGGTTCCGACGCAGCGTCGGGCCAGGCGAAGGTCCGGGGGTTCCTCGCGGCGCTCGCGGTCGACGCGCCCGCCGTCGCCACGCAGCCCCAGGACGACGCGGTGCCGGACCCGCAGGGCATGCGTCGCCGCAGCCGCCCGAGCGGCGCGGTGGCGCCACCGCTCGTGGAGCAGGCACCGGTCCGGCCGCGCACGTTCAGCGGACAGCTGGTGGTCACCTTCCGGCAGTCCGCCGACGCAGAGGGCCACGTGGCCGACGTGCGCCTGAAGGTCAAGCCGCTCGACGCGTCCTGGTCGGCCGTCGACGTCGCCGACCTGTGGCGTCGCGACGACCACCACTTCGGCGCGGGCGCACGACCCGGGGTGCGGACGCTGGTCAGCACCGCCGCCGCGGCCTGGCCGACCCTCACGCGCATGCTCGGCCGGCTCGACCAGGGTTCGGTACCCCTCACGGCCGAGGAGGTCGGCGAGCTCGGCCGCACCCGCGTCTCCAGCCTGCTGCGCTCCTACCGGGTCGAGGTGCTGTGGCCCGACGGACTGGTCCGCTCGCTCGACTCGCGCCCCACCGTCCGCCGGGTCGGCGACGCGATGCCGCACGACCGGCCCCGCGCGTTCGGCCGCTCGCAGGTGTTCCGCTTCGACTGGAACCTCGCCCTCGGCGACGAGACGCTCACGGCCGAGGAGCTCGACGTGCTGGCCGAGGCCCAGCACGGCCTGGTGCGCCTGCGCGAGCGCTGGGTGCTGGTCGACCCGGCCCGCACCCAGGCCCTGCTCGAGCGACGCACGCACGAGCTCACCGCGGTCGAGGCCCTGCGCGCCGCCGTGTCCGGCGAGATCGAGATCGACGACGTGCGCACCGAGGTCTCCACCGAGGGCTGGCTCGACGACGTGCGCCGCCGGCTCGCCGAGCACGGCTCGCGCGACCCCGTCGAGCCGTCGCCGCGGTTGCACGGGACCCTGCGCGAGTACCAGCGCGACGGCCTGCGCTGGATGGCCCAGCTCGTCGACCTCGGCCTGGGCGGCATCCTCGCCGACGACATGGGCCTGGGCAAGACCGTCATGCTCATCGCGCTGCACCTCCACCTCGAGGACCAGGCGCGCGCGGCCGGACGCCCCGTGGCCCCCACGCTCGTCGTCTGCCCCGCGTCCGTCGTGGGCAACTGGGTCCGCGAGATCGAGCGGTTCGCGCCGGGCGTCCCGGTCCGACGCCACCACGGCACCGGGCGCAGCCTGGTCGGTGTGACCGAGGGCTTCGTCGTCACGACCTACGCCACGCTGCGCCGGGACGCCGTCGACCTCGCCGACGTCGAGACCGGCTGGGGCGTCGTCGTCGCCGACGAGGCGCAATACGTCAAGAACGTCCGGTCCGCGGCTGCCAAGGCCCTGCGCTCGATCCCCACGCCGGTCCGCCTCGCCCTGACGGGCACGCCCGTGGAGAACGGCCTGACCGAGCTGTGGTCGATCCTGGACTGGACCACCCCGGGGCTGCTCGGCGGGCTCGAGGAGTTCCGGCGCCAGTGGTCGCGACCGATCGAGCGAGGCCAGGACCGCGACCGCGCCGGCGAGCTGTCGCGTCTCGTCCGCCCGTTCCTGCTCCGGCGTCGCAAGAGCGACCCGGGCATCGCGCCCGAGCTGCCCCCGAAGACCGAGACCGACTACCGGGTGCACCTGACGCGGGAGCAGGTCGGCCTCTACGAGGCCGTCGTGCGCGAGACGATGACGGAGATCGAGTCCAGCGAGGGCATGCAGCGCCGCGGGCTCGTAGTCCGGCTGCTCACGCAGCTGAAGCAGGTCTGCAACCACCCTGCGCAGCTCCTGCGCGAGCCGCGGGCCACGCTGACGGGCCGCTCCGGGAAGCTCGACATGCTCGACGAGCTGCTCGACGAGATCGTCGCCAGCGACGGCGCCGCCCTCGTGTTCACGCAGTACGCGCAGATGGGACACCTGCTCACCCGGCACCTGACCGAGCGGCGCATCCCCGTGCAGTTCCTGCACGGCGGCGTCCCCGTGCCGACGCGCGAGCAGATGGTCGCGCGCTTCCAGGCGGGCGAGGTCCCGGTCTTCGTGCTGTCGCTGAAGGCCGGAGGCACCGGCCTCACGCTGACCCGCGCCGACCACGTGATCCACTACGACCGCTGGTGGAACCCCGCCGTCGAGGACCAGGCCACCGACCGGGCCCACCGCATCGGGCAGACCAAGCCGGTGCAGGTGCACCGCATCATCGCCGAGGGCACCATCGAGGAGTCCGTGGCCGAGCTGATCGCGTCGAAGCGGGCGCTCGCCGACGCCGTCGTGAACGCGGGCGAGAGCGCGCTGACGGAGCTGACCGACGCCGAGCTGGTCGAGCTGGTGCGACTGCGCCGCTGACGGGTCGCCGCGAGCCGGGGGCCCTGCCGACTTGCCTTGGTACTACCTTTCGTGGCACGCTCGCGTGACCTGCCTCACGTCCTGTGTCGCCCCGCTCGGGTGGCCGTCGTCCCCTCACGTCCGGAGTCCCCGTGGATCCCATCGACCCCGTGCACGGGACCGGCGTCCTGCTGGCCATCGCGCTGGCCGCCGTCGTCCTGCTGCTCGTCCTCATCATCCGCGTCAAGCTGCACGCCTTCATCGCGCTCGTCCTGGTCAGCCTGCTCACGGCCGTCGCCACCGGCATCCCGCTCGTCGACGTGCCCACCGCGCTCACGTCGGGGTTCGGCTCGACGCTGGCGTCGGTGGCCCTGCTCGTCGGCTTCGGCGTGATGATCGGCCGCCTCCTCGAGGCATCCGGCGGGGCCCAGGTGCTCGCCGACACCCTCGTGTCGCGCTTCGGCGAACGCCGCGCGCCGCTCGCCCTCGGCGTCGCGGCCTTCCTCTTCGGGCTGCCGATCTTCTTCGACGCGGGCCTCGTGGTCTTCCTGCCCATCGTGCTCACGGTGGCCCGCCGGTTCGGCGGGTCGGTGCTGGTCTACGCGCTACCCGCCGCCGGCGCCTTCGCCGCGACCCACGCGCTCCTGCCGCCGCACCCCGGACCCGTCGCCGCCGGCACGGTCATGGGCGGCGACCTCGGCGTCGTCCTGCTGGTCAACCTGCCCATCGCGGTCGTCGCCTGGTACGTCGGCGTGTACCTGTTCTCGCGGTGGGTCGGGGCGCGGGTGCACGTCGACGTCCCGACGCTCCTGCTGGGCGAGGAGCAGGACGGCGGACCCGACTCGACGCCGCCGCCGGTCGCGCTCGTGCTCTCGATCCTGCTCGTCCCCCTCGTCCTCATCGGGCTCAACACGGTGCTGACCACCCTCGTGGCCGGAGGCACCCTCGCCGAGGGCCAGGCCTGGGTCGACGCCCTCGTGCTCGTCGGGACGACGCCGGTGGCCCTGCTGCTCACGCTGCTGCTGGCCATCGGGACCCTGGGACGACGCGGCCGCTCCCTCGCCGAGTCAGGAGCGCTCCTCGACGCCTCGCTCGGACCGGTCTGCTCGGTCATCCTCATCACGGGCGCGGGCGGCATGCTCGGCGGCGTCCTGCGCACCAGCGGCGTCGGCGCGGCGCTCACCGACTCCCTCGGCGGGCTGGGCGTCCCGCTGCTGCTGCAGGCGTTCCTGCTCGCGGCGGCGCTGCGCGTGGCGCAGGGATCAGCGACGGTGGCCCTCACCACCGCGTCCGGCCTCGTCGCCGCGCAGACCGCCGACCTCTCCGACGTGCAGGTCGCGCTGCTCGTCACGGCGGTCGCTGCCGGCGCGACGGTGCTCTCGCACGTCAACGACTCCGGCTTCTGGCTCGTCAGCCGGTTCTTCGGCCTGGACGTCCGCACGACGCTGCGGACCTGGACCGTCATGGAGACGACGCTGGGACTCAGCGCCCTCGCGCTCGCCGCCGTCGCCTACCCTCTGGTCGCATGAGTGGCTCAGTCCGGTCGGAGCTGACCGACGACCTCGACGCAGATCGCGTGCATCGCCGCGCGCGCTGCCTCGGCCTCCCCTGCAGCCACCGCGCGAGCGACCTCCGCGTGCAGACGTCGGGCCTCGGGCGCGGGCTCGGAGGGCATGAGGTCGTGGTCGGTGCGCCCGCGCAGCACCTCCTCCACGACGTCGCCGAGCGCGCGGAACATCGGGTTGCCGGTGCCGTCCAGGAGGAGCCGGTGGAAGGTCACGTCGAGCTCGAGGAAGGCCTGCAGGTCGCCACCGGCCCCGGTGCGCTCGAGGTCGTCGGCGAGGCGCAGGAGTCGACGCCGCGTCTCGGGCGTCGCGTGGGCGGCCGACAGCGCCGCGCTCGTCGGCTCGACCGCCGCCCGCAGCTGGGCCAGCTGGTGCAGCAGACGTCCGCGACCGGGCCCGGCGAGGCGCCAGCGGATGACGGACGGTGCGTAGTGGTCCCATCGTTCCTCGGGCAGCACGGTCACGCCCGTACGACGACGACTCTCGACCAGCCCCATCGACGCGAGCACCTGCACGACCTCGCGCGCGACGGTGCGCGAGACCTCGTAGTCCGCGCGGATCGCCTCGAGCGTCAGCGCCTCGCCCGGGGCGAGAAGACCGTCCACGATGCGTGGACCGAGGTCGGCCAGGACCTCCTCGTGCGCCGTCGGCATGAGGAGGACTCTAGGGCGTGCGGGGGCCGACGATGAACGGCGCGCTGCAGGTCGTCGTGATGGGCGTCTCGGGCACCGGCAAGTCGGCCGTCGGGTCGCGGGTGGCCGAACGGCTGGGTGTCCCGTACGTCGAGGGCGACGAGCACCACCCGGCGGCGAACATCGCGAAGATGGCCGCGGGGACGCCGCTGACCGACGACGACCGCCGCCCCTGGCTCGAGGAGCTCGCCGAGGTGCTCGCCAGCAGGGAGCGTGCCGGCACCTCGACGCTCCTCGGGTGCTCGGCGCTGCGCCGCACCTACCGCGACCTGCTCCGCGGTGGCCTGCCGGCAGGGACCGTCGGCTTCCTGCACCTGGTGGCCGAGCCCGAGGTGCTGCACCGACGCATGGAGGAGCGCGAGCACTTCATGCCCCCCAGCCTGCTGCGCAGCCAGCTCGCCACGCTCGAGCCGCTCGAGCCCGACGAGCTCGGCACCGCGATCGACGTCGACGCCCCGCTCGACGTCGTGGTCGAGCGGGGCGTCGAGGCCGTGCGCGCCCTCGCGGGACGCGGTGCCGCGCTGCGCTAGAAGGTGCCGCAGGTCGAGACGAACGGCGTGCCGGCCACCCGGCCCTCGAGGAACGCGAACGCACTCGGGAACCCGGCGACGGCCCCGCCGACGTGGGTCGGCGTCACCAGTGTCTGGAAGCGGACCTTCGCGCCCTGCGAGCACCATGACCGCGCCATGTCGCGGTCCTGCGCGTAGTCGACGACGTCGTCGAGCGCCGAGTGCGCGACGAGGCTCGGCACCGTCGGGCGGACCGTGCCGAGACGTCGCTCGGCGAGCGCAGCGGCGATGTCGGGTCGGCTCAGGTAGTCGGCGATCGGACGGCCGTCCTTCGTCAGGGTCGAGGTCTGCGTGAAGGCGAAGGATGCGACCCCGTCGATGAGGCACGAGTCCTGGACGCGGTCGAGGAACTGCTGTCCTCGCTCGTTCAGCAGGTCGCGGATCCGCAGCTGCGGCTCGGCGTCGTCGAGCGCCGCGACGGCGTAGCCGAGGAACGCCGCGTACGGCGAGCCGTCGAGCTTCGGGGCCACGCGCGAGAGGTCGGCGGGCACCGCACCGGCGTAGCCGCCCTTCAGCTTGAGCTCCGGCGCGTAGGACGACGCCAGCTCGAGGGCACCGGCGGCGGCGTTGCCCCCCTCGGAGTAGCCCGACACGAGGACGGGCGCCGTGCTCGTGACGATGCCGAGGCGCTGCGCGGCACGCACCGAGTCGAGGACGTTGCGCCCGAGGGAGCGCGGGTCGACGTACGGGTGCACGCCGGGGGTCCCGAGACCCTCGTAGTCGGTGACGGCCACCGTGTAGCCGCGGGCGAGGAGGCCCTTGATGAACGCCCCTTCGTACTCCGTGCCGGCGGCGAGCTGCTTCGAGGGCGCGCACCGGTCGGCCATGCCCTGCGTGCCCACGGCGTACGCGACGACCGGACGCTCCCCCGCGCCGAACCAGGCTGCCTTGGGCTTCAGGATCGTGCCCGTCACGACCGTCGGGCCCTGGGCGTTGGCGCTGGTATACATCACGCGGGTGACGTCGGCCGGAGCCCGCAGCGCCTTGAGCGGGTCGAGGTAGAACACCGACGGCTCGCTGCGCAGGACCGTGCCCGGCGCACCTGACGTGTCCGCGGGCGGGGTGTAGAAGTCGTCGGCCGACGCGGGTGGCGCGGCGACGAGGCCCGCGCCGAGCGTGGCGGCGAGGGCGAGCAGGACACGACGCCCCCGCGACGGACGTCGTCGGGACAGGACGGACTGAGACATGGTGGGACCCCCTCTGCGCGACACCCTCGGTCGCGCCCGCCCAGTGTGACGGTGAGTTACATCACAGGTCAACATCGAGGTGGGGGCGAAGGGGCGGACGTCCGACGTCGCGGGCGGTGGCCGGCCCGTGCGGGGCTGGATTGCGGACGTCTTCGAGAACCGGTTGGGTCGAGGGACCGACCGACCCAGGAGGACCCGTTGACCACCCTGTTCATCGACGGCCGGTGGCGCGACGCGTCGGACGGCGAGAGCCGCACGATCCGCTGTCCCGCCGACGGCCGCACCGTGACCACCGTCGCCGAGGCGACCTCCGCCGATGCGGCCGACGCCGTCCGCGCCGCCCGACGTGCCTTCGACGACGGCCCCTGGCCCCGGACGCCCGCACCGGAGCGCGCCGCACTGCTCCGCCGTCTCGCCGACCGGCTCGAGGCGGAGAAGGGGGACGTCGCACGGCTGGAGGCCCTCGACACCGGCAAGCGCATGGTGGAGGCCCGCATCGACATGGACGACGTCGTGGGCGTGTTCCGGCACTTCGCCGGCCTGGCACAGGCGGACGCCGGCCGCGTGGTCGACACCGGGCAGCCGCACGTGGCGAGCCGCGTCGTGCACGAGCCGGTCGGCGTCTGCACGCTCATCACCCCGTGGAACTTCCCTCTGCTGCAGACGTCGTGGAAGGTCGCTCCGGCGCTCGCGACGGGCTGCACGTTCGTGCTCAAGCCGAGCGAGCTGACCCCGTCGACGGCGATCTGGCTGGTGCGGACCCTCGCCGACCTCGGCCTGCCCGACGGCGTCGCCAACCTCGTCCTCGGTGCCGGGGACCGCGTGGGCCCGACGCTCACCGAGGCTCCCGAGGTCGACCTCGTGTCGTTCACCGGTGGCCTCGTGACCGGTCGACGGATCATGGCCGCGGCCGCGCCGACCGTCAAGAAGGTCGCCCTCGAGCTCGGCGGCAAGAACCCGAACGTCGTCTTCGCGGACGCCGACTGGGAGGCGGCGGTCGACAACGCGCTCACGGCGGTCTTCCTCGACTCCGGCCAGGTCTGCTCGGCCGGCACACGGCTCGTCGTCGAGGACTCGATCCACGACCGGTTCGTCGACGAGCTGGTCGCCCGCGCTGCACGCATCCGGCTGGGCGGACCCGACGACGAGCGTGCGGAGACCGGCCCGCTGATCAGCGCAGCCCACCGCGAGAAGGTCGAGGCGTACGTCGCGGCCGGCGTCGCGGAGGGGGCCGTGCTGCGCGTGGGCGGGGCCCGGCCCGACGACCCGGACCTCGCGGACGGCTTCTACTACCTGCCCACCATCCTCGACGAGTGCTCGGCCGACATGTCCTGCGTGCAGGACGAGAGCTTCGGGCCGGTCCTGACCGTCGAGCGGTTCACGGGCGAGGACGCCGACGCGCTCGAGGACGCGGCCGTCTCGATCGCCAACGACACGATCTACGGTCTCGCCGGGGCCGTCTGGACGCAGGACGCCGGTCGCGCCGAGCGGGTCGCGTCGCGGTTGCGCCACGGCACGGTCTGGATCAACGACTACCACCCGTACGTGCCGCAGGCGGAGTGGGGCGGCTTCAAGCAGAGCGGCATCGGCCGCGAGCTGGGCCTCGCCGGGCTCGAGGACTACCGCGAGCCCAAGCACATCTGGCACAACACCCGACCTGCACCGAGCGGCTGGTTCGGCGCCGACCCCACTCCGCAGGACTGACGGAGGTCACGCGCTGGCGACGACGTCGCCGTCGGACGTCCGGTGAGAGGCGGCAGGACCGGCCCAGGGGAAGCGACCCGGCCCCGCCGCCCGTCCCGAGAGAAGGTCATCCTCCCTCGCCCGCGCCGGTGAGGAGGGCGTCGGACGGCTCCTCCATGAGAACCGACCGTCAACGACAGGTCAAGGGTCTGGGCGTCACCGCTCGGCGGGCCAGTGGTTCTCCGCGACCAGGTCCGTCAGCGGGCGGGGGCTGGTCCAGTGCTCCTCCTCGAGCATCGGGCGCTCGTAGAAGGCCTCGACCGGCCCGAGGCACAGCAGCGCGACCGGCTCCGCACCGTCGGGCATCGCGAGCTCGCGCGCGACGACGGCGGGGTCGAACATCGACACCCAGCCCATGCCGTAGCCCTCGGCCCGCGCCGCCAGCCAGAGGTTCTGGATGGCGCACGCCGCCGAGGCGAGGTCCATGTGCGGCATGGTGCGTCGGCCGAACACGTGCTCCTCTCGTCCGTCGGGCAGCGCGACCACCAGCAGCTCGGCGCAGTCGAGGACGCCCTCGACCTTCAGCCGCATGAACTCCTCGGCCCGCTCCCCCATCGCCTCCGCGGTCAGCCGACGCTCGGCGTCGACGTGCGCGTGCAGACGCTGCCGGAGCGCGCCGTCGGTGACCCGGACGAAGCGCCACGGCTGCATGAGTCCCACGCTCGGCGCCCGGTGGGCGGCCTCCAGCAGCCGCGCCAGCACGTCGGCCGGGACCTCGCCGCCGGCGAAGTGCCGCATGTCGCGACGTTCCGCGATGACCCGGTGGACGACCTCCCGCTCGTGCGCGGCGTACGCGTGCTGGCTCACCCGGCGACGCTAGCAACCGACGGCGGCGATCGACGCGTCGGCCGGTCGCCGACTGTTCACCTCCAGGACAGGGACCTCTGCCAGGGTGCGTCGTTGAGATGACCGTGACCTTCTTCCGCCACGGGGTGGCCTCCGGCGACCCCCTGCCCACCGCCGTCGTCCTGTGGACGCGGGTGACCCCCACCGCGAGCGCCACGCCCGGCTCCGGCCGCGGACCGCGTGCCGAGGTCTCGTGGGTCGTCGCCCTCGACCGTGCCTTCCGGCGCGTGGTGCGTCGAGGCACCGCGACGACGAGCGCCGCCGAGGACCACACCGTCAAGGTCGACGTGACCGGGCTCGCCCCCGGCACGACGTACTACTACCGCTTCTCCTACCAGCGGGAGCGTTCAACGACCGGCCGTACCCGCACCGCGCCGGCGACGAACGCCGCACCCGCGCGGATGCGCTTCGGCGTCGTGTCCTGCGCCAACTACGAGGCCGGCTACTTCAGCGCCTACCGCCACCTCGCGCAGCAGCAGGTCGACGTCGTCCTGCACCTCGGCGACTACATCTACGAGTACGGCACCGGCGAGTACGCCATGGGCCAGAAGAACGTCGTCGTGCGCCAGGCCGACCCGACGCACGAGATCGTGTCGCTCTCGGACTACCGCCGTCGGCACGCGCTCTACAAGACCGACCCGGACCTGCAGACCCTGCACCGCTCCGTCCCGTTCATCTGCACGTGGGACGACCACGAGTCGGCCAACGACGCCTGGCTCCAGGGCGCGGAGAACCACGACCCCGCCACGGAGGGCTCCTGGGCGGCCCGTCGGGCCGCGGCCTACCGCGCCTACGACGAGTGGATGCCCGTGCGGCTGAGCGGCACGGCCCGGCTCGGCGACGGCACGCAGATCTACCGCCGGTTCACGTTCGGCCGGCTCGCCGAGCTCTCGATGCTCGACCTGCGCAGCTACCGCACCGCCCCGGGAGGCGCATTCACCCAGGTGCCGTCGCGCGACGACGCCGGCCGCAAGATCGCCGGCGACGACCAGATCGCCTGGCTGAAGCGCGGGCTCAGCACGACCGCCTCGCAGTGGAAGCT
>NZ_LUNF01000008.1:2051-2604 GCF_001626145.1 Aeromicrobium sp. REDSEA-S32_B7 | reverse complement strand
GACCGGGAGTGGGCGCTGGTGGCGCCCTCGGTCGAGGTCGTCGTCACGCTGGGGGCGTTCGGATGGGCCGCGGCGCTGCGGATGTTGGAGCGGGCCGGCGTCGGCGTACCCCGTCCGCGGCCGCGGTTCGGGCACGGCGTCGAGGTCCCGCTGGGGGAGCGGACGCTGCTGGGCTGCTACCACCCGAGCCAGCAGAACACCTTCACCGGGCGGCTCACCGAGCCGATGCTGGACGAGGTGCTCGGGCGCGCGGCGGCCCTTGCGAGAATGGGTGCGTGAGCACCCTCCACGCCGTCACCGTCCTCGGCCACGATCGGCCCGGCATCATCGCCGAGACCACCGGTCGGCTGGCCGGCCTCGGGCTCAACCTCGAGGACTCCACCATGACGCTGCTGCGCGGGCACTTCGCGATGATGCTGCTCTGCGCCGGCGACACCCCCGCCGCTGACATCGAGTCGGCGCTGGCGCCGCTCACCGACGACGGGACGCTCACCGTGACGGTACGGGAGGTGCCCCAGGAGTCCGGTGCATCGGCCCGCGGCTCGTCCTGGGT
>NZ_LUNF01000008.1:0-2023 GCF_001626145.1 Aeromicrobium sp. REDSEA-S32_B7 | reverse complement strand
GGGGCAACATCACCGACCTCACCACCCGGCTGGCCGGCGACCTCTACCTCGTCGTCGCCGAGATAGACCTGCCCGCCGGGGCCGATGTGGACGCCGTCACCGCGGCGATCCGGGAGGCGGCGGCCGAGCTCGGGGTCGGCGCGACCCTGCGGCCCGCGGAGGCCGACGAGCTGTGAACCAGCCCGCTCCCGAGGGCCTCAACGCGCAGGTCCTCGCCTGGTCCGAGGCCGACCTCGGCGTCGAGGGCAGGGTCCTCGACGTCGTACGCGCCCCCGCGACGGTGCTGTCGACCGTGGGTGAGGCCGTCGACCCGACGTGCCCCGGCTGCGTGGGCCTCGCGGCGCCCCAGGTGGGCGTCGGGGCCCAGATGTTCTGCGTCGACGTCTCCGAGCACCCCAAGACCCGCGACCACCACGGCACGTTCGTGCTGTGCAACGCCGAGGTCGTCTCCTCCAGCCGCAACGAGAAGGCCCGCGAGGGCTGCATGAGCGTCCCCGACCTCACCGGCGACGTGAAGCGCGCCTCCCGCCTGGTCGTGCGTGGTCAGCTGCCCGGCTCGGGGGAGGAGGTCGAGCTGTCGGCCAACGCGTTCGAGGCCCGCTGCCTCCAGCACGAGATCGACCACTGCCAGGGCCTGCTCTTCGTCGACCGCGTGGCCGGTGCCCACGCGATCTACGCGCGCCAGACCTACCTGTAGCGGCTCTGCGGGGTGGACGGAGGTCCGTTCAACCTTCCGGTCGGTGCTGGTGGAGGGACGTCCGTCCACCAGCGCATAGCCTTCGCTTGGACGGACGTCCGTCCAACCAGGAATGGGCCCCCGTGTCCCAACCGGCAGAGGAAGGCGCCTTAAAAGCGCTGTGTTGCGGGTTCGAATCCCGCCGGGGGCACCGGTGTGCTGCGCGAGAGAGCGGCGAGAGAGCCGTGAGAGGGCAAGGTGCCGGGAACGTCCGGGGCCGCTGGAGCGTTGTACGACTCGAGACCCCCTAAGGTGGGTACATCCCCTGTAGGCCGCCACACCGGCGGCCCCTGTCGGCCTCCAAGGAGAGACCAACCATGCAGAGCAACAACCCGGTGTTCCGCCGGTCCGAGGCGTTCAGCGGAAGCAACGCCCACGGCAACCAGTCCTACGGCAACTCCGGCTACGGTTCTGACCCCTCGCAGTGGGGCGTCGGGACCCCCGGTGACCCCCAGGGCACGGCCTACGCGCCCGCCCCGCAGGCGCCCAGCGCCCCCATGACCATCGACTCGGTGGTCCAGAAGACCGCGATCACGCTGGGCGTCGTCATCGTGACCGCCTTCGCGACCTGGTCGCTGCTCCCGGAGATCAACGAGACCTCCGCCGAGTCGGCCATCGGCACCGTCGGCGCGGTCGCGACCTTCGGCGCCCTCGGCGCCTTCGTGCTGTCGATGGTCAACGCGTTCAAGAAGGTCGTCAGCCCGGCCCTCGTGCTGGCCTTCGCCGCCCTCGAGGGCGTCGCCCTCGGCGCGATCTCGATGATCTTCAACGTCGCCTACCCCGGTGTCGTGCAGGGCGCCGTCATCGGCACCTTCGCCGCCTTCGCCGGCACCCTGGCCGCCTACAAGGTGCTCAACATCCAGGTCAACGACAAGTTCCGCCGGTTCGTCATCGCCGCGGTGTTCGGCATGATCGGCCTGTCGCTGATGGAGCTCGTGCTCGGGCTCTTCGGCGCCCAGATCGGCCTGTTCGGCGTCTCCGGCCTCGGCATGATCACCGCGGTGGCCGGCCTGGTGCTCGGTGTGTTCATGCTGATCATGGACTTCGACTTCGTCGAGCAGGGCATCCGCTACGGCGCCCCTGAGCGCGAGTCCTGGACCGCGGCGTTCGCGATGACCGTCTCGCTGGTGTGGATCTACACCAACCTGCTGCGCATCCTGGCCTACTTCAGCCAGGACTGATCGGGGCCGCAGCGCCCCTGATCCACCACGAAGGCCCCCGGCGCCAGCCGGGGGCCTTCGTGCATGTGCGGAGACCGGCTCGTGGGGCTGAGCGCGGCCCATGGAG
>NZ_LUNF01000079.1:0-6705 GCF_001626145.1 Aeromicrobium sp. REDSEA-S32_B7 | reverse complement strand
CCCGCCGATCGCGCCGATGGCACCGACGATGCCGAGCACGGCCGACGCCTCACGGGTGGCCTGGACGAGCGCCGCGCCCCGCTCGGGCGACCCCTCGGGGCCGGCCGCCTCGGCGCGCACCTTCCAGATGATCGGGATCATGCGGTACGTCGAGCCGTTGCCCATGCCCGACGCGGCGAAGACGAACAGGAAGGCGGCGAGGAAGAACCAGAAGACCTGCTCGTTCGACTCGACGGCGCTGCGGACGGCGTCGGGGTAGGTGAACGTCGCGGGGTCGACGGTCGTCGGGTCGACCTTCGGGACGGGCGTCAGCCGGGTCAACGTGACCAGCACGGCGAGCGTGCCGATCGTCATGAGGGCGAACGACGCCACCGTCACCCGCGCACCGCCGAAGCGGTCGGCCAGCCAGCCGCCGAACGGCCGCGTGATCGAGCCGACCAGCGCCCCGAGGAACGCGAAGGACGCGACGTTGATGCCGATGCCGACCACGTCGGGCGTGGGCTGGTTGAAGAAGTTGATCTTGATGAGCAGCGGCATGGCGGCGGAGAAGCCGATGAACGAGCCGAACGTGCCGATGTAGAGGAACGCCATGATCCACGTGTGCCGGTAGCGGACGACGCGCAGCTGCTCGCGCGGCCGCGACGAGGCGACCGCGAGGTTGTTCATGAAGAAGAAGGCGCCCGCCGCAGCGACCAGGGCCAGGCCGCCCCACACGTAGGCGGCGCGCTCGAGGTGGATCGAGCCGCTCGCCGCCACCAGGCCGAAGAGCCCGGCGCCTCCGACGATCACCGGCAGGAACAGCTGCACCAGCGAGACGCCCAGGTTGCCGCCGGCGGCGTTGACCCGCCGTGGCCGCGATGACGATGAACACCCAGTAGGGCGTGTCCGGTCGTTGCACGAAGAACGCGAAGAGGGCGGTCGGCACGAGGAGCAGCAGGGCGCTGACGACGGTCCAGTTGCGTGCGCCGAAGCGGGGCACGGCGAACGTGTAGGGGAGCCGGATGAGCGAGCCGACGAGGTTCGGTGCCGCGACGAGCCAGAACAGCTGCTGGGGCGTGAACGCGAAGCCGGCCGAGGCGAGGAAGGTGGCGGTGACGCTCCACAGCAGCCAGACGGAGAACCCGAGGTGCTCGGCGAAGATCGACCACGCCAGGTTGCGGCGGGCGACGCGCTTGCCGGTCGACTCCCAGAACGCGGTGTCCTCGGGGTCCCAGTGGTCGATCCAGCGGCCGGTGCGCCGTCGGGGCGGGGCGGTCGCGTCGGCGTCGGGCGCCGTCGCGGGGGGACGCGGGGTGTCGATCTCGATCGTCATGGACTGCCTCGCTCGGTTCCTGCGCGGGCCGCTGGTCGGCCCGTGGTCGTCGCCGACGTTAGGGACGGCGTGTTTCGCGTCGTGCGCTTCTCGTGTCAGGTCGGGGTAACACCGTCCGCACGCTGCGGTGGGGACGACTGTGAGATCGGTGAGCCGGAGGTCGCGGGGAATGGTGACGCGTCGCCCGTGGTTGAGGCGTGCATGACTGAGTCGCAGACCGTCGAGACCGTCGACTTCTGGTTCGATCCGCTGTGCCCCTGGGCCTGGATGACGTCCCGCTGGATGCTCGAGGTGGAGCAGGTGCGCGACGTGCACACCGTCTTCCACGTCATGAGCCTCTCGGTGCTCAACGAGGACAAGGACGTCCCCGAGGAGTACAAGGAGATGATCCAGCGCGGGTGGGGGCCGGTGCGCCTGGCCATCGCGATCGAGCAGCAGCACGGGCAGGAGAAGCTGCGCGAGTTCTACACGGCCATCGGCACGGCGCGTCACCCCGGCGGTCGCGACTTCACCCACGACCTCTACGTCGAGGTGCTGGAGCAGATCGGTCTGCCGACGGAGCTGGCCGCCGCGGCCGACGACACGTCGTTGGACGACGCGGTGCGCGCCTCGCACCAGGACGGCATCGAGCGGGTGGGCCAGGAGGTCGGCACGCCGGTCATCTCGGTCGGTGGCACGGCGTTCTTCGGTCCGGTGCTGTCGCCGGCTCCGAAGGGTGAGGACGCCGGTCGCGTGTTCGACGGCGCGCGGCTGCTCGCGGGATACGACGGCTTCTACGAGCTGAAGCGCACCCGCGACCGCGACCCGATTTTTGACTGAACCTGAGCGAGCGCAGCGAGCGAACGGTTCAGTCAGGTCGAGTGGTGCACCGGCGAAGCCGGTCTCGCTGTATCGAGACCTGGTGGGTGTCCAGACCCCCGCAGGTCCAGGGCGTAGCCGCGACGGACGAGTAGTCCACCGGCGAAGCCGGTCCCGCTGTATCGAGACCTGGTGGGCGTCCAAGCCCACGCAGGTCCAGGGGCGTAGCCCCGACGGCCGCTCTGGGCGGGCCCCCACCCCACCTACGATGACGCCATGACGCTGCACCCGCAGGCCCGCGCCTACCTCGACGCGCTCGGCACCGACGACACGCCGCTCGACGTGGAGCTGGTCCGCACGATGCGGTCGGTGTCGCGCGAGGCGGCGCTGGCGGAGCCGGTGCGGACCGAGGTCGACCACGTGGCCGACGTCGACGCCGACGGCGTGCCGTGTCGTCTGTACCGGCCGGCGGCGGGCGCACCGGTGGCGCTGTACGTGCACGGTGGCGGGTGGGTGCTCCACGACCTCGAGACGCACGACTCGTTCTGCCGGTACCTGGCCGACACGACGGGGTGGGCCCTGCTGGCCGTCGACTACCGGCTCGCCCCGGAGCATCCCTACCCGGCGCCGCTCGACGACGTGGAGCGGGCGGCGCGGTGGCTGCGCGCGCACGGCGACTCGCTCGACGTCGACACCGCCTGGGTCGCCGGCATCGGCGACTCCGCTGGCGCCAACCTCGTGGCGGGGCTGTGCGTGCGCGACCCGCGCCTGCTCGACCACCAGGTGCTGCTGTACCCGGTCACCGACCGTCGCGCCCCGCTCGACCCGGCCCTCGAGAACGCCGCGCTCGACCTCGCGTCGATGACGTGGATGTGGGACGCCTACGCGGCCGACGACGTCGCCGACCGGCCCGACGTCAGCGTGGCCCGGGCGACGAACCTCGCCGACCACCCGCCGGCCGTCGTGGTCACGTGCGAGCACGACGTGCTGCGCGACCAGGGCGAGGCGTACGCGGCGGCGCTCGCCGACGCCGGCGTTCCCGTGATGGCCGTCCGCGCTCTCGGCATGATCCACTCGTTCTGGCGCCAGCCGGAGGTCTTCGACGCGGCGCGGAGCACGGTCGCCGCCGTCGGCGCGTGGCTCGACGCCGCCCGCGCGTCGTCCCGCACGCCCTGACGGGCGGACGACGGCCCCGGCCCCGGTTCTGGGACACTGACGGCATGCGCGTGCACCTGGGAACCGACCATGCCGGACTCGAGCTGAAGGACCGTCTCGCCGCCTGGCTGACCGACCACGGGTACGAGCCCGTCGACCACGGCGCCTACGAGTACGACGCGGAGGACGACTACCCGCCGTTCTGCGTGGCGGCCGCGCAGGCCGTCGCCGACGAGCCCGGGTCGCTGGGCGTCGTCATCGGCGGCTCCGGCAACGGCGAGCAGATGGCCGCGAACAAGGTGCGCGGCATCCGCGCCGCGCTCGCGTGGAGCGTCGAGACGGCGCGGCTCGCCCGTGAGCACAACGACGCGCAGGTGGTGTCCGTGGGCGGTCGCATGCATACGTTCGAGGAGGCCGTGGAGATCATCGAGACCTTCCTGACGACGCCCTTCAGCGGCGCGGAGCGTCACCAGCGTCGGATCGACCTGCTCGGCACGTACGAGACCACCGGCGGCTTCGGGTGACCCACGGGTCCCTCCCGACCTCTCGACCCGCAGGGCGCCACGGTGCCTGAGGGTCACACCATCCACCGGCTCGCCCAGCGCGTCGACGACGCGTTCGCCGGCGACCGGGTCACCTCCAGCAGCCCGCAGGGTCGCTTCGAGGAGGGTGCCGCACGCATCGACGGGCTGACGCTCGTCTCGGCCGACGCGTGGGGCAAGCACCTGCTGGTCCGGTTCGACGGCCTGGCCGAGCAGGTGCACGTGCACCTCGGGCTCTTCGGCAAGTTCCGCGTCCGCAAGCACCCGGAGGGCGAGGTCCCCGAGGTCACCGGGCAGGTGCGCTGGCGGCTCGTCGGACCGGCGGAGTGGCCCACGCGGACGGGCGACCTGAGGGGGCCGACGGCCTGCACGCTGCTGCTGCCCGACGAGGTCGACACGCTGCTGTCGCGGCTCGGGCCCGACCCCCTGCGCGACGACGCCGCCCCGGGCCGCGCGTGGGCGCGCATCCACCGCTCGCGGGCACCGATCGCCACCCTGCTCATGGACCAGTCGGTGGTCGCGGGGATCGGCAACGTGTACCGGGCGGAGGTGTTGTTCCGTGGCGGCATCGACCCGTTCCTGCCGGGCCGGGAGCTGCCCGAGCCGTTCTGGGACGCGATGTGGGCCGACCTGATCGCCCTGATGCGCGAGGGCGTGCGCAAGGGTCGCATTGACACCGTGCACGTCGAGCACGGTCCCGACGTCATGGGTCGCGCGCCGCGTCGCGACGACCACGGCGGGGAGGTCTACGTGTACCGACGTGACGGTCGCGCCTGCTACGTCTGCGGCGACACGGTCCGCAAGCAGGAGCTCGCGGCCCGCAACCTGTTCTGGTGCCCGACGTGCCAGCGCGCGGGTACGCTCGGCCGGTGAGGTCACGTGTGAGCCATGCGCGGATGCGCCTGAGCCGGTACGTGGACGACCGCGTCGTCCGCTGGCAGACGGGCACCCGCGAGGGACAGGTCGCCGTCCTCGCCGTGCTGCTGGTCGCCTGCCTCGGGATCTTCGCGCTGTCGATCACCAACTACGCGGTGTTCCCGGCGCTCACGTTCGTCATCCCGCTGCTGATCGGCAGCATCACCCTGCGGTTCCAGCCGTTGCTGGTGCTCGTCGGCGTCATCGTCGTGCTGGTGACGATCACCGTCTCGCTGGAGTACGTGCGCGAGGGGATCACGGTCAGCCGGGTCAGCTCCCTCGTCATGATGGCGACGGTCGCCGCGATCCAGCTCTGGGAGGCGCGGCGTCGGCGCAGCGGACTCCCCGGACCGCTGGGCGAGGCCATGCTCGTCGACCTGCGCGACCGGCTCCACGCGCAGGGCAAGGTGCCCCCGCTGCCGAGCGGGTGGTACTCGGAGTCGGCCATGCTCACCGCCGGTGGTGTGCACTTCTCCGGCGACTTCATGGTCGCGAACCTGTCGGCCGACGAGGTCGAGCTCGAGATGATCCTCGTCGACGTCTGCGGCAAGGGCGTCGCGGCGGGCACGCAGTCGCTGCAGCTCGCGGGTGCACTGGGCGGACTGATCGGCGCCCTGCCGCCGCAGGCCCTGTTCGCGGCCGCCAACGACTTCCTGCTGCGGCAGCAGTGGGAGGAGGGCTTCGCGACGGCGGTGCACGTCTCGATCGACCTGCGCACCGGCTCCTACGGGATCATCAGCGCCGGTCACCCGCCCGTCCTGCACTGGCGCCCGTCGACGGGGGAGTGGGCGATCGACGAGGCGCGCGGCACGGCCCTCGGCATCATGCGTCACCCGCTCTTCACCCAGACGCACGGACGCCTGGAGCCGGGCGAGACGCTGCTCTTCTACACCGACGGCGTCGTCGAGTCGCGCGACCAGGGCGTCGAGGAGGGCGTCGCGTGGCTGCGCACGGCGGCGACGCGTGCCCTCCGCGCAGGCGTCGAGGGTGCTGCGGGTCGGATCCTCGGCCGGGTCCGCGCGAAGGACGACGACCGCGCCGTCCTGCTCGTCGCACGCCAGGACTGACCGAGCCCCGCCCCGGCCCCGGGTCGACGCGGTGTGGCATCATGGACCCGCTTCGGCCCCGAGAGCGGACGTAGCTCAATTGGTTAGAGTCTCTGCCTTCCAAGCAGAATGTTGCGAGTTCGAGTCTCGTCGTCCGCTCTCGGGGCCGAATCACGTCTCCACCCGCCCCGTCGCGGCGTCGTCCCTTTCGACCAGCGAAACGTTCCGCTGGTCGAGTAGCAGGGACGAGCTTGCGAGGTCCCTGCGTATCGAGACCATCCGGCAACAGGTCAGCGCGAGCCGGCCCCCAGCGACCGCTTCGAGTGGTCTCGACCTCCGCCTGCTCCTTCGGCCCCCGCAAGCGGGAGGTGCCCCCAGCGGCGTCGACTACTCGACCAGCGGAGGGTTCCGCTGGTCGAGTAGCGGCGACGGCGAGCGCCAGCGAGCTCGTCGGTGCGATGGAGCCGTCGCAATGAGGGCGTAGCCGCGACGGAGCGAGACCACCCGGCAACGGCTCAGCGCGGGCCAGTTTCCAGCGTCTGCGTGGAGTGGTCTCGATACGTCCGACCGTGCTCCTTCGTCGCCGGTCGGCCTACTCGACCGGCGGGAGGCCCCGCTGGTCGAGTAGTCAGGACGGCGAGCGCCAGCGAGCACGTCCTGACGTATCGAGACCACCCGGCAACGGCTCAGCGCGGGCCGACCCCCCAGCGTCTGCGTGGAATGGTCTCGATACGCCCGGAGCACGCTCGTGCCTCGCGGCTCCGCGCTACTCGACCAGCGACACGTTCCGCTGGTCGAGTAGCAGGGACGAGCTTGCGACGTCCCTGCGTATCGAGACCACCCGGCAACGGCTCAGCGCGGGCCAACCCCCAGCGCCTGCGTGGAGTGGTCTCGATACGCGCGGAGCACGCTCGTCCCTCGCGGCCCGGCGCTACTC
>NZ_LUNF01000078.1:0-20031 GCF_001626145.1 Aeromicrobium sp. REDSEA-S32_B7 | reverse complement strand
CTGAGAACCTCGCCACGTGCGGTTCACATCGCGCTCAGATACCGGCAGTATGTAGCCATGCCCGGCTCACCCGCACGCACCACCGACGTGGCCGCGCTCGCGCTGGACCACCTCGACCGGCTGGTCGTCGGCACGGTGCGCGAGGTGCACGAGGCCGTGGCGGCGCGGGCCTTCCGCGCCACCCGTGTGGTCGGCGGCCGGGTGCCCGAGTCGCTGCACGACGCCGTCGTCACCTCCGTCTACGGCGCGGTCTCCGGCGTGCTGCGGGTCGGGAGCGGCTCGGTCCGTGCCCTCTCGGCACGAGGGATCGGTGCGCCGGTGGAGTCCACGCGCCTCGGCCGCAGCGTCGTGGCCGCCGTCAACGGCCTGATCGGCGACGAGCTGCGCATGCTGGACGACCCGCAGGCGATCGTCATGTCGGTGCGCGTCGACGGCGAGGACCTCCCGCCCACCGGCTGGCAGGTGGCCGAGGCCTTCCGCGACGCCGGCAGCCACCTGGTCGTGTTCCTGCACGGCCTCTGCGAGGACGACGAGTCGTGGACGCTCGGCTCCAAGGTGTCGGGCACCTCGTACGCGACGCGGATCTCGAGCGAGACCGACGCGACGCCCGTGATGATCCGCTACAACACCGGGCTGCACATCTCCGAGAACGGCAAGCACCTCGACGCGCTCCTCACCCAGCTCGTCGACGTGTGGCCCACCCCCGTCTCCCGCATCACCCTCGTCGGGCACTCGATGGGCGGTCTCGTGGTGCGCGCGGCCACCAACCACGCGACCGCCGGCGGGAAGACGTGGCAGCACCTCGTGCGCGACGTCGTGTGCCTGGGGACGCCGCACGCCGGCGCGAACCTGGAGAAGGTCGCCCACCTCGGCTCCTCCGTGCTGCGCTTCCTCCCCGAGTCGCGGCCCTTCAGCACCATCCTCGACACCCGGTCCGCCGGCATCGTCGACCTGCGGCACGGCTACATCTCCGCCGACGAGTGGGAGGGCCAGGACCTCACCCGCGCGTGGGGCCTCGACCGGATCGCCGCCGCCCCGCTCCCGCACGCCGAGTACCACTTCGTCGCCGGCACGCTCGGGGCGTCGCAGCGCCACCCGCTCAGCACCGTCCTCGGCGACCTGCTCGTGCACTTCTCCTCCGCCACCGGTGTCGGTCGCACCGGCCCGGTGGTCGAGGGCGCCCGCTTCGAGTACGTGCCGAGCGCCCACCACTTCGCCCTGCTCAACCACCCGACGGTCGCCGACTGGCTCGTCGAGTGGGTGCGTGCGGCGCACCGTCCCGTCCGGGCGCTGAGCGCGTCCGGCCAGGACTGAACCCGTCCCACCCCGCCCCGTCCCCGACACCTTGGGAGTCACCACCGTGCCGAACCGCAGCCTGATCGAGAGCTCCGTCGAGATCGACGCCCCGCCGTCCGTCGTCTGGAGCATCGTGTCCGACCTCAAGCGGATGGGGGAGTGGAGCCCCCAGTGCCGCCGCATGATCATCCGCGGCGGCGTGGTCCGGCAGGGCGCGCGCACGATCAACATCAACCGGCAGGGCTGGAAGGTCTGGCCCACCCGCTCCTACGTCAAGGTGTTCGAGCCCGAGCACGAGCTGGCGCTCAAGATCGCCGAGAACGGCACCGTGTGGACCTACCGCCTCGAGGCGCTCGGCGGCGACCGGACCCGGCTCACCGAGTCGCGCACCGCACCGAACGGTGTCTCGAGCCTGTCGAACCTGCTGACGAAGCACGTGCTCGGCGGGACCGAGACGTTCGAGGACGAGCTCGAGCAGGGCATCCACCAGACCCTGCAGCGGATCAAGGCCGAGGCCGAGGCCGGGGTCCGTGCCGCCTGAGTTCCCCGCCGGGGGCCTGCCCGCCCTCGAGGCGGAGACGTCGATCGACGCGTCCGTCGGAGTCGTGTGGAGCCTGCTGTCGGACCTGCGCTCGATGAGCGAGCGCAGCCCCGAGACCGTGCGCATGGTCATCGCCGACGCTCCCCGCGTCGGGTCTCGCGGTGTCAACCTCAACCGCAAGGGCGCGGTGCTCTGGCCGACGACCACCCGCATCACGCGCTGGAAGCCGCCCACCCACGACGGATCCGCCGCCCTCGCCTTCCGGATCTGGCCGGTCGACGTCGAGTGGTCCTACGAGCTGACCCCCGAGGACGGCGGCACGCACGTCGTCGAACGTCGCAGCGCCCTCCCGTCCGCCGGCCTCTCCACCCGTCTCGTCGGCAGGTGGCTCATGGGCGGCGCCGAGAACCACGACGTCGAGCTCCTCGACGGCATGCGTCGGACCCTCGCCGCCCTGAAGGCGGAGGCGGAGGGGCGCTGAGGGCTGGGTGGGCGGTAGGTGACGCGCGCCTCCTGGGCGCGGAGGTAGGTGACGCCGCGCAGGAGGCGCGCGTCACCTACCGCCCCCACGCCGGACCCGGCCGCGGCCCGGGGGACCCCCCGAGCATCGCGCCAGTCGCCCGGTCGAGGCTCTTGCGGCGGCCGACACCAGCGTGGGCCGAGGCAGCGCACCAGCACGACGAGACCCCCGCAGGCAGCGCACCAGCAGGCCAGACCCCCGCAGGCAGCGCACAGCAACCACAGGCCTGCCCGGCCCTGCCCAGCTGCGCGGCGTCAGCGGTCGACGAGGGTGACGTCGAAGCTGTAGAGGCCCGGGCGGTAGGCGTGGCGGCCGAACTCGACGGCCCGGCCGAGGTTGTCGTAGGCGGTGCGCTGCATGGTGAGCAGGGGCGCGTCGACCTCCTCGCGGAGCAGGCGCGCCTCGACGGGGCGGACGCCGCGGGCGCCGATGCTCTGGCGGGCGACGCGGATGACGAAGCCGGCGTCGCGCAGGTAGGAGTACAGGCCCTGCGCCTCGAGGTCGACGTCGCCGAGGTCGACGATGGAGGAGGGCAGGTAGTTGTGCATGACGGCGAGCGGCTCGCCGCCGGCGATGAAGCGCAGCCGCCGCAGCGAGCACCTGCCCGTGCACGACCTGGGTGCCGACGCCGCGGCGCCGCACGAGCATGCCCTTGTCGACGAGGACCTGGATGGCCTGACGCATGGTCGGTCGCGACAGGCCGAGGTCCTGGGCCATCGTGATCTCGTTCTCGAGCCGCTCCCCGGCGCCGATCTCGCCCGACACGATGGCACGCTCGAGCTGCTCGGCGACCTGGAAGTACAGGGGCACGGGGCTCGAGCGGTCCAGGGTGATCCGAGGGCTCGACATGCACGCAACCTAGCAGTCGAGCGTTCAACGTCAAGATGTCCTGACAAATGCTTGACAGTGACCCAGGACACGGTCCAGAGTCTTCCTCGGACGTCATGTCCTGACATTCGAAACCGCCGCTCTTCCCACCCGAGGACCCCCATGTCGCAGATCGCCTCCCGTTCCCGCATCGCCGGTGCCCCCATCTCCTGGGGCGTATGCGAGGTGCCGGGCTGGGGTTACCAGCTGCCCGCCGACCGCGTCCTCCCCGAGATGCGCGAGCTGGGCATCGCCGCCACCGAGTTCGGCCCGGAGGGCTTCCTGCCCGACGCGCCGCAGGCGAAGGCGGAGCTGCTCGAGTCCTACGGCCTCTCCGCGGTCGGCGGCTTCCTGCCGCTCGTGCTGCACACCGACCACGACCCGATGCCCGAGGTCGACGCGTTCATCGACGACTGCCTCGCCGCCGGCGCCGGTGTCGTCGTCATCGCGGTCGCCACCGGCCAGGACGGCTACGACGAGCGTCCCGAGCTCAGCGACGTCGAGTGGAAGACGCTGCTCGGCCACCTCGACCGCATCGCCGACCGCGCCACCGAGCGCGGCGTCGTCGCGGCAGTCCACCCGCACGTCGGCACGCTCGTCGAGAACGCCGAGGAGACCCAGCGGGTCCTCGACGGCTCCCACGTCGGCCTCTGCGTCGACACCGGCCACCTGGTCGCCGCCGGCGCGGACCCGGTCGCGATCACCCTCGCCAACCTGGAGCGTGTCGTCCACGTGCACCTCAAGGACGTCGACGCCGACCTCGCCGCACGCGTCCAGTCCGGCGACCTCGCCTTCTCCGACGCCGTCTCGCAGGGTCTGTGGACGGTGCTCGGGCGCGGCAGCGTCGACGTGGCCGCGATGATCTCCGCGCTCGAGGGCCACGGCTACACGGGTTGGTACGTCCTCGAGCAGGACCTCAAGCTCACGGGCGAGCCGGAGGGCGAGGGCCCGAAGGTCGACGTCGCGGCCTGCCTCGCGTACGTCGAGGGCGCGCTCGCCGCGGAGACCGTCGCATGACGTACGAGGTCATCACGCTCGGCCGCTGCGGCGTCGACGTCTACCCCGAGCAGGTGGGCGTGGGCCTGGAGGACGTCGCGACGTTCGCGAAGTTCCTCGGCGGCTCGCCCACCAACGTCGCGGTCGCGGCCTCGCGGCTCGGCCACCGCAGCGCCGTCGTCACCAAGACCGGCGACGACCCGTTCGGCCGCTTCGTGCGCCGCGCGCTCGAGGGCTTCGGCGTCGACACCGCGTTCGTCGGCACCGACCCCGACCTGCCCACGCCGGTCACGTTCTGCGAGATCTTCCCGCCGGACGACTTCCCGCTCTACTTCTACCGCCGGCCCTCCGCGCCGGACCTGCAGCTGCGCGCCGAGGAGCTCGCCCCCTCCACCGACCTGTACCGCAGCGTCCAGGAGGCCGACATCCTCTGGTTCACGGTCACCGGCCTCAGCGAGGAGCCGAGCCGCGAGGCCCACCTCGCCGCGCTCGAGGCGCGGGGCAAGGACCGGCTGACGGTCATCGACCTCGACTACCGGCCCATGTTCTGGTCCGACCCCGCCGACGCCACCGCCGCGATCGCCGAGGTGCTGCCCTACGTCTCGGTCGCCGTCGGCAACCGCGAGGAGTGCGAGGTCGCGATCGGCGAGACCGAGCCGCAGGCCGCCGCCAAGGCCCTGCGCGCCGCCGGCGTGGAGACCGCGATCGTCAAGCAGGGCCCGGCCGGTGTGCTGGGCGTGCGGGGCGACGAGTCCGTCGTGGTGCCGCCGGTGCCGGTCGACGTCGTCAACGGTCTCGGTGCGGGCGACGCGTTCGGCGGGTCGCTCGTCCACGGACTGCTCTCGGGGTGGAACCTGGAGCGGACGCTCCGCTTCGCGAACGCGGCCGGCGCCTACGTGGCGGGCCAGCTCTCGTGCGCGGACGCCATGCCCACGCCCGACGTGGTCGAACAGGTCCTGAGCAACGGGAAGGTCGTCGCATGAGCATCGCCGAGCAGGACCGGAAGGGTCGCGCCACGGTCGACCAGGCCGCGATCAGCCGCACCATCGAGCAGCGCGTCAGCGACCCTGCCTCCATCGCCCGGGCCTGGGCCGAGCGCCGCCGTCCGACGTCGCTCGTCGGCAGCACGGGACGCCTCATGCTCGTGGCCGCCGACCACCCCGCCCGCGGTGCGCTGCGCGCCGGCGACGACGCCTTCGCCATGGGCGACCGCGCGCGTCTGCTGGACCGCATGGTCCGTGCGCTCGCCCGGCCCGGCGTCGACGGTGTCCTCGGCACGGCCGACGTGCTCGACGACCTGCTGCTCCTCGGCGCCCTCGAGGGCAAGGTCGTCATCGGCTCGATGAACCGCGGTGGTCTCGCGGGCACGGCCTTCGAGATCGACGACCGCTTCACCGGCCACGACGCCGCGACGATCAAGCGCGACGGCATGCAGGGCGGCAAGATGCTGTTCCGCATCGAGCCCGACGACGCCGGCACCGTCGCCACGATGCAGGCGTGCGCCGAGGCCGTGCGCGACCTCGCCGAGGCGCAGGTCATGGCGATGGTGGAGCCCTTCATCTCCCACCGCCGCGACGGACGGGTCGTCAACGACCTGTCGACCGCCGCGGTCGTGCGCTCCGCGACGGTGGCTGCCGGTCTCGCGCCGACGTCGGCCTACACGTGGCTGAAGCTGCCCGTCGTCGACGACATGGACGCCGTCCTCTCGGCCACCGGCCTGCCGGTGCTGCTGCTCGGCGGCGAGGTCTCGAGCGACCAGGAGGCGCAGTTCGCGGCGTGGTCGAAGGCCCTCGCGCACCCGGCCGTCCGCGGCATGGTCGTGGGTCGTAGCCTGCTCTTCCCGCCCGACGGCGACGTCGAGGCCGCGGTCGACGCCACGGTGGCGATGCTCTGATGTCCCACGTCGTGCGCAAGGGCGAGGGTGCGGTCGCACCCTTCGTCCTCGACGTCACCCCCAAGAGCGCGGGCTGGGACCACACCGGCCTCAAGGTGCTCGAGCTGGCACCCGGTGCCTCGCAGACCGTCACCGAGGACGGCCACGAGCTGCTCGTGCTCGCCCTGTCGGGCTCGGCCACCGTCGTGGTCGACGTCGACGGCGCGCAGACCTCCTTCGACCTGGCCGGACGCCCCGACGTCTGGTCCGGGCCGAGCGACGTGGTGTACGCACCGCTGGGCTCGGCCGTCACCGTCACGTCGGCCGCCGGTGGCCGGTTCGCGATCCCGACCGCCGCTGCCACGGCGCGTCTGGAGCCTGCGTACCTGCCTGCGGCCGACGTGCCGGTCGAGATGCGCGGGGCCGGTCAGGCGAGCCGCCAGGTGAACAACTTCGGCGTCCCCGGCGTGCTCGAGGCCGACCGCATCATCGCCTGCGAGGTGCTCACGCCCGGTGGCAACTGGTCGTCCTACCCGCCCCACAAGCACGACGAGGAGCGCGAGGGCGAGACCCGGCTGGAGGAGATCTACTACTACGAGGTGGCGTCCGGACCTGCCCCGGCGGGGGTGGGGGGCGACGGGCCGCAGACGGAGCGCCCGGGCGTCGGGTACCAGCGCGTCTACGGGCACGAGAAGGCCGAGATCGACGTGCTCGCGGAGGTGCGGGACGGCGACGTCGTGCTCATCCCGCACGGCTGGCACGGGCCGTCGATGGCCGCCCCCGGCTACGACCTCTACTACCTCAACGTCATGGCCGGACCGGGCGACGAGCGGGCGTGGCTGATCTGCGACGACCCCGCCCACACCTGGGTCCGCGACACCTGGGCCGACCAGCCGGTCGACCCCCGACTTCCGTTCGGAGGACACCGATGAGCAGCACCCCCGCCGCCCGCACCGTGCGACTGACCGTCGCCCAGGCGACGGTCCGCTTCCTCGAGGCGCAGCACGTCGAGCGCGACGGCCACACGCACGCCTTCTTCGCCGGCTGCTGGGGCATCTTCGGCCACGGCAACGTCGCCGGGGTCGGGCAGGCGCTGCTCGAGCGCTCGCAGTCCGACGACCCGTCGCGCCTGGAGTTCTTCCACGGCCGCAACGAGCAGGCCATGGTGCACGCCGCCGTCGCCTACGCCCGCCAGTACGACCGCCTGCGGGCGATGGCGGTCACCGCCTCGGTGGGCCCGGGCTCCACGAACATGGTCACGGGCGCCGCGCTCGCCACCATCAACCGTCTGCCGGTGCTCCTGCTGCCCGGCGACGTGTTCGCCACGCGTCCGGCCAACCCCGTGCTCCAGGAGCTCGAGGACCCGTCGAGCATGGACACCACGGTCAACGACTCCTTCCGCGCCGTCTCGCGCTACTGGGACCGCGTGGCCCGACCGGAGCAGCTGCCCTCGGCGCTGCTGCAGGCCATGCGGGTGCTCACCGACCCCGCCGACACCGGTGCCGTCACCCTCTGCCTGCCGCAGGACGTGCAGGCCGAGGCCTACGACTGGCCGGTCGAGCTGTTCGAGACCCGCGTCTGGCACGTCGGTCGGCCGGTCCCGCAGCCCGCCGAGCTCGAGCGCGCCGTCGCGGCCATCAAGGCCAGCCGGCGTCCGCTCGTCGTCGCCGGCGGCGGCGTGATCTACGCCGGCGCCGACGCCACCCTCGCCGCGTTCGCGGCGGCGACCGGCATCCCGGTGGGCGAGACGCAGGCCGGCAAGGGCTCGCTGCCGTACGACCACCCGCAGGCGCTCGGTGCGATCGGGGCCACCGGCACCACCGCCGCCGACGCCGTGGCCGCGGAGGCCGACCTCGTCATCGGCGTCGGCACCCGGTACAGCGACTTCACGACCGCCTCGCGCACCGTGTTCGCCGCCGAGGGCGTCCGCTTCGTCAACGTCAACGTCGCCCGCATCGACGCGCTCAAGCTGTCGGCCGCCACGCTCGTGGCCGACGCCCGCGAGGCGCTCGAGGCGCTCACCGAGGCCCTCGACGGCTGGCGCGTCGACGACGCCTACGCCGAGCGCAACACGGCCCTGGCGCAGGAGTGGGACGAGGTCGTCGAGGCGTCGCACCAGGCCATCTCGGGCGACACGCGACTCGTCCAGTCCGCCGTCCTCGGTGTCGTCAACGAGACGTCCGACCCGCGCGACGTCGTGCTCTGCGCGGCCGGCTCGATGCCCGGCGACCTGCACAAGCTGTGGCGCACGCGCGACCGCAAGGGCTACCACGTCGAGTACGGGTTCTCCTGCATGGGCTACGAGATCGCCGGCGGTCTCGGCGTCAAGATGGCCGCGCTCGACCAGGCCCGCGAGGGCACCGACGACGACCGCGACGTGTTCGTCATGGTCGGCGACGGCTCGTACCTGATGATGAACACCGAGCTGGTCACCGCGGTGGCCGAGGGCGTGAAGATCATCGTCGTGCTGGTGCAGAACCACGGCTACGCCTCGATCGGCGCCCTGTCGCAGAGCCTCGGCTCGCAGCGCTTCGGCACCCGCTACCGCTACCGCACCGACACCGGCCTCGACGGCGACGTCCTGCCGGTCGACCTCGCGGCGAACGCGGCGAGCCTCGGCGCCGACGTGGTCGTCGCGAGCAGCCTCGACGACCTCCGCTCGGCGGTGGTGAAGGCCAAGGAGTCCCCGCGGACGACCGTGATCCACGTCGAGACCGACCCGCTCGTGCCTGCGCCCTCCAGCCCGGCCTGGTGGGACGTGCCGGTCGCCGAGGTCTCCGCGCTCGACTCCACCCGCGAGGCCCGCACCACCTACGAGCAGCACAAGGCCGACCAGCGCCACCACTTGGCGCCCACCGACACCCCTTCCACCGCACAGCAGAGCGAGGACACCTCCCGATGACGTACGAGACCACCTACGACCACTGGATCGGCGGACAGAGCGTCGCCGGCACCTCCGAGCGCGTCGGCGACGTGTACGACCCGGCCCTCGGCACGCCGCAGAAGGGCGTCCGCCTGGCCTCCGTCGAGGACGTCGACGCCGCCGTCCAGGCAGCGCGCACCGCGTTCACGACGTGGAGCGAGACGTCCGTGACGGCCCGCTCACGTGTCATGTTCGCCTTCCGCCAGCTGCTCGTGGAGCGCGAGGAGGAGCTCGCGCAGGTCATCAGCGCCGAGCACGGCAAGACCCTCGACGACGCACGCGGCGAGGTCGTCCGCGGTCGCGAGGTCGTCGAGTTCGCGTGCGGCATCCCGCAGCTGCTCAAGGGCGAGTACAACGACCAGGTCTCCGGCTCGGTCGACTCCTACTCCTTCCGCCAGCCGCTCGGCGTGGTCGCGGGCATCACGCCGTTCAACTTCCCGATCATGGTGCCGCTGTGGATGCACCCGGTCGCGATCGCCACCGGCAACACGTTCGTGCTCAAGCCGTCCGAGCGGGTGCCCGGCGCGTCGGCCATGGTCGCGCGGCTCTACCAAGAGGCCGGTCTGCCCGACGGCGTCTTCAACGTCGTGCACGGCGACAAGGTGGCCGTCGACGCGCTCCTCGACCACGCCGACGTCGACGGGGTCTCCTTCGTCGGCTCCACGCCGATCGCGAAGTACGTGCACGAGCGTGCCTCCGCCTCCGGCAAGCGCGTCCAGGCCCTCGGCGGCGCCAAGAACCACGCGGTGGTCATGCCCGACGCCGACCTCGACTTCGCCGCCGACCACATCGTCGCCGCCGGCTACGGCTCGGCAGGCCAGCGCTGCATGGCCATCTCGGCCGTCGTCGCCGTCGGACCGGCCGCCGACACCCTCGTCGACAAGATCCGCGAGCGCACCCACGAGATCAAGGTGGGCGTCGGCACCGACCCCGACGCCGGCATGGGTCCCGTCGTGACCAAGGCGTCGCGCGACCGCATCGTCGACTACATCGGGCAGGGCGAGTCCGCCGGAGCGAAGGTCGTCGTCGACGGCCGCGACCTCGTCGTCGAGGACCACGAGGAGGGCTTCTTCGTCGGCCCGACGCTCATCGACCACGTCACGACCGACATGAGCGTCTACACCGACGAGATCTTCGGACCCGTCCTCGCGGTCCTGCGGGTCGACAGCCTCGACGAGGCGCTCGACCTCATCAACAGCAACCCCTACGGCAACGGGACGGCGGTGTTCACCTCCTCGGGAGAGGTGGCCCGGACGTTCCAGCGTCGGGTGCAGGTGGGCATGATCGGGATCAACGTCCCCGTCCCCGTGCCCATGGCCTTCCACTCCTTCGGAGGCTGGAAGGACTCGCTCTTCGGTGACCACCACGTCCACGGTCCCGAGGGCATCCGCTTCTACACCCGCGCGAAGGTGGTCACCGCCCGGTGGCCGCACGTGAGCGAGGAGTCCCTCGCCGCCCTCCATTTCCCGACGGCTCACTGACGCCGGGCCCAGAAAGAGAAGGAAACCCCCACCATGAAGAAGCTCAAGGTCATCGGCGCGGTGATCCTCGCCGGATCGCTGCTCGCCGCCTGCTCGGGCACCGGCAAGGAGGACACCGGAGCGTCCAGCGACACGAAGGACCTCACCTACGCGGTCATCACGCACTCCGGACCCGGCGACGCGTTCTGGGACCGCGTCAAGTCCGGTGCCGAGCGCGCCGGTGACGACTACGGCGTCAAGGTCGACTACAACGCCGACCCCGACCCGGCCAAGCAGTCGCAGCTGATCGACAACGCCGTCGCGCAGAAGGTCAACGGCATCGTCGTCTCGATGGCCAACCCCGACGGCCTCGAGTCGAGCATCAAGAAGGCCGTCGCCGCGGGCATCCCCGTCGTGACGATCAACTCCGGTGTCGACCGCTTCAAGGAGTTCGGCGCGATCACGCACATCGGCCAGTCCGAGACGATCGCCGGCGAGGCCGTCGGCGAGAAGCTCAAGGAGGCCGGTCTGAAGAACGGCATCTGCGTCATCCAGGAGGCCGGCAACGTCGGTCTGGAGGAGCGCTGCAAGGCTGCCGCGTCGACCTTCGGTGGGAAGATGACCAACATCCAGGTCGACGGCACGAACGACGCCGAGGTCAAGGCGACCATCAAGTCCAAGCTGCAGTCCGACGACAGCATCGACGCCGTGCTGACGCTCGGCGGCCAGTACGCGATCGACGCCGTCGGCGCCGTGGACGAGTCCGGCTCGGACGCCAAGGTCGCCACCTTCGACCTCTCCGAGGACGTCGTGAAGGACATCGAGGCCGGCAGCATCCTGTTCGCCGTCGACCAGCAGCCCTACGTCCAGGGCTTCCTCGGCGTCACGACGCTGTACCTGAAGTCGATCAACGGCAACGACGTGGGCGGTGGCCAGCCGATCAACTCCGGCCCCGCGTTCGTCACGAAGGACAACGCGGCCGACGTGGCGAAGTTCGCCTCGCAGGGCACGCGCTGACCCCGGGGGACGGGGACGATCCGGGGGATCGTCCCCGTCCCACCCCGGCGGCCCCGCCCGCCGACCAGCACCCCGCGCACCGCCCCACCCGTACGATCCCGCTCGGCCCCCGCCGGGCCCCACGAAAGGAGCTGTCATGACGACAGCCACGGCAGCACCAGACGAGAGACTGGCGACCACGTCGACGGTGTCGCGTCTCCTGACCCGCCCGGAGATGGGCGCCGCCGTCGCGGCCATCGCCGTCATGATCTTCTTCTCGCTCAACAGCGACCGCTTCCTCACCACGGCCGGTGCCGGCGTGTGGCTGGAGTCCGCCTCGACCTTCGGCATCATGGCCGTCGCGGTGGCCCTGCTCATGATCGGCGGCGAGTTCGACCTCTCCGCCGGCGTCATGACCGGCTTCACCGCCCTCGTGGTCGGCATCCTGACCACGAACTACGGACTCAACATCTGGGCCGCGGTGCTCATCGCGCTCCTCCTCGCGCTCGCCGTGGGCGCCTTCAACGGCTACATGGTCATGCGCACCGGCCTGCCGAGCTTCATCATCACGCTCGGCACGTTCTTCATCCTGCAGGGCATCGACCTCGCGGTGACGAAGCTGATCATCGGCCAGGTGACCATCCAGGGCATGACCGACGTGCCCTTCTACGACAGCATCCAGCCGGTCTTCGGCGCGTCGTTCACGATCGCGGGCGGCACGTTCTACGTCTCGGTGCTGTGGTGGCTCGCGGTCACCGCGATCGCCACCTGGGTCCTGCTGCGCACCAAGGCCGGCAACTGGATCTTCGCGGTCGGCGGCGCCCAGCAGTCCGCGCGCCAGGTCGGTGTGCCGGTGCTCAAGACCAAGATCGGGCTCTTCATGACGACGGCCGCGGCCGGCTGGCTCGTCGGCATGATCTCGCTGTTCCGCACCTCCACGGTGCAGGCGAACACCGGCGTCGGCCAGGAGTTCATCTACATCATCTGCGCCGTGGTCGGCGGCTGCCTCCTCACTGGCGGCTACGGCTCGGCGATCGGTGCGGCCCTGGGCGCGCTGATCTACGGCATGACCTTCCAGGGCATCACCTTCGCGCAGTGGGACACCAACTGGCTGCGCACCTTCCTCGGCGCCATGCTGCTGGCCGCCGTGCTCCTCAACAACTGGGTCCGGACCCGAGCGGAGACGTCACGATGACGAACGACACCCCGAAGCACACCACGACCGGCCAGGAGGGCGCCGCGCCCGGCACCCCCCTCATCGAGGTCGTCGACATCGGCAAGCGGTACGGCAGCATCATCGCGCTGTCCGACGTCACCACCTCGGTGAAGGCCGGCGAGGTCACCTGCGTCCTCGGCGACAACGGCGCCGGCAAGTCGACCTTCATCAAGATCCTCGCCGGTGCGCACGAGCACACCGACGGAGAGCTGCGGGTCGATGGCAAGGCGACGACGTTCTCCAACCCCCGCGAGGCGCTCGACGCGGGCATCGCGACGGTCTACCAGGACCTCGCGGTCGTCCCGCTCATGCCGGTCTGGCGCAACTTCTTCCTCGGCTCGGAGCCGAGCAAGGGGTTCGGCCCGTTCAAGCACATGGACGTCGACTTCATGAAGCGCACGACGAAGGCCGAGCTGGCCGCCATGGGGATCGACCTGCGCGACGTCGACCAGCCCATCGGCACGCTGTCCGGTGGTGAGCGCCAGTGCGTCGCGATCGCGCGCGCCGTCTACTTCGGCGCACGGGTGCTGATCCTCGACGAGCCGACCGCCGCGCTCGGCGTCAAGCAGTCGGGCGTCGTGCTCAAGTACATCGCGAAGGCCCGCGAGCGTGGCCTCGGCGTCGTGTTCATCACGCACAACCCGCACCACGCCTACCCGGTCGGCGACCGCTTCATGCTGCTGCGTCGCGGCAAGAGCATGGGCGACTTCCCGAAGAGCGAGATGACGCTCGACGACCTGACGTCGATGATGGCCGGCGGCGCCGAGCTGGAGTCGCTGGCGCACGAGCTGGAGCGCACTATGGGCACCGACTCGGCCGTGGCGCAGCAGCTGAAGGACGAGGTGGGGGCGTGACGCAGGAGACCACGCGGCGCCCGGAGCTGCGCGTCGGCGTGGTCGGGCTGGGCTGGATGGGCCAGGTGCACGCGCGGGCGATGACGCGCCTGCTGCACCACTACCCGGACGCCCCGCTGCGGCCGCGGCTCGTCGCCGTGGCCGAGCCCGTCGACGACGAGCGGACCCGGCGGGCGGTGGACGCGCTCGGCTTCGAGCACGTGCACACCGACTGGCAGTCGCTCGTCACGCGCGACGACGTCGACGTCGTGTGCGTGACCGGTCCGAACTTCATCCACCGCGACGTCGCGGTGGCCGCGGCCCAGGCGGGCAAGCACCTGTGGGTCGAGAAGCCCGCAGGACGCGACGCCTTTGAGACGGCCGAGATCGTCGCCGCCGTCGAGGCGGCCGGCGTGCAGGCCGCCGCCGGCTTCAACTACCGCAACGTGCCCGCGGTCGAGCTCGCGAAGGAGCTCGTCGCGTCGGGCCGCATCGGTCGCGTCGAGCACTCCACCGTGCGCTTCCTGGCGGACTACTCGGCCGACCCGGACGCCGCGCTCTCGTGGCGCTTCCGCACGGCGACGTCGGGCACGGGCGTGCTCGGCGACCTGGTGAGCCACGCCGCCGACCTGCTGCGCCACGTGGTGGCCGACGTCGAGGAGCTCGTCGTCGACCGCGCCACGTTCATCGCGCAGCGTCGCGAGGCCGTCGCCGGTGCGATGCACTACGAGAAGGGCGCGGGGGAGCTGGGCGACGTCGAGAACGAGGACTACGTCAGCGCGCTCCTGCGCCTCGCCGACGGCTCGCGCGCCGTGCTCGAGTCGAGCCGCGTGGCCGTGGGCGAGCAGAACCGGTACGGCCTGGAGGTGCACGGCACCGAGGGCTCGCTGTCGTGGGACTTCCGCCGCATGAACGAGCTCCAGGTGAGCACGCGGGGCGCCGACGGCGCCTACCTCAACGCGTTCTCCACGACGCGCTACGCCACTCCCGGCGACGGCGAGCTGGGCGTCTTCCAGCCCGGCGCCAACAATCCCATGGGCTTCGACGACCTCAAGGTCGTGGAGGCCCGCCGGCTCGTGGAGTCGATCGCGACCGGCAAGCCCGTCGGCGCGACCGTCCACGACGCCCTGTCGGCGGCGCGGGTCGTCGACGCCATGATCACCTCCAGCGACGAGAAGAAGTGGGTACGACTGTGAGCAACACCAGGCGGCGCGTGGGCGTCGTCGGCGCCGGCGCGATGGGAGCGGCGCACGCGCGCACGCTCGCCACGTCGGTGCCCGGCGCCGAGGTCGTGCGCGTCTTCGACATGGACACCGAGCGCGCCAAGCAGGTGGCCCACGGCGTCGGCGCCGAGGCCGCCGACAGCGCCGAGGCGCTCGTGGCCGACGTCGACGCGTTCGTCGTCGCCTCGCCCGACTTCACGCACGCCGACCTCGCGGTCGCCGGCATCGAGGCCGGCAAGCACGTGCTCTGCGAGAAGCCGTTGGCCGTGACTGCGGACGACGCGCGTCGCGTGGTCGACGCCGAGGCCGCCGCGGGCCGGCGGTTCGTCCAGGTGGGCTTCAACCGCCGCTTCGACCCCGGCTTCGTCGACCTGAAGGCCGCGATCACCGACGGCTCGCTGGGCGACGTGCGCCTGCTGCACGGCATCCACCGCAACGCCTCGAACAGCACCAGCACCGACGACGCCACGCTCGTGACCGGCTCGATGATCCACGAGCTCGACACCTTCCGCTGGCTGCTCGACGGCGAGATCGTCGCGATCCGCGTCGAGTCGCCGGTCGTCGACGGGTTCCGCGACCCGCAGGTCGCGACGCTGTGGACCGACGGCGGCCAGATGGCCACCGCCGAGGTCTTCGTGAACGCGGCGTACGGCTACGACGTGCGCGTCGAGGTCGTCGGCACGGGCGGGTCCGCGTCGCTCGAGCCCCGCCACCCCGTGCTGCGCCGCGTCTCGGGCCAGGGCGGCTCGGCGATCGGCAGCGACTTCGTGGAGCACTTCGCCGACTCCTACCGGATCGAGCTGGCCGCCTGGGCCGACGCGTCGCTGCGTGGCGAGGTCGTCGGCGCGAGCGCGTGGGACGGCTACGTGGCCAACGTCGTGGCCGCGGCCGGCGTCGACGCGCTGCGCTCGGGGCAGAAGCGCGACGTCGTGGTGCCGGAGCGTCCGTCGCTCTACGCCTGAGCCTCAGGCTGGCGCCGGACCGGTGGTGCTGCGCACCACGAGCTCCGGCGTCAGCACCACGTCCCGGGCGGGCTCGCCGGCGAGGAGTCCGAGTGCTCCCGCCACGGCCCGCTCGGCCATCTCCCGTGCGCTCTGCGACACGGTGGTCATGAGGTCCTGCCGAGCGACCGCCAGGCGCGAGTCGTCGTACCCCGTGACCGAGACCTGACGAGGCACGTCGCGACGAGCGCGCAGCAGTGCGTCGAGGACGCCCGACGCGCAGTGGTCGTTGAAGGCGACCACACCCGTGGGTGGCGTGCTCGCCTCGAGCAGGGTGGCGGTGGCCCGGACGCCGTCGCGCTCGGTCGCGCCGCCCGCCAGCACCCACGGGTCGAGGCCGTGACGTCGAGCCGCCTCGACGAAGCCGCGACGACGCTCCTCGGCGCCGGGCGCCGAGCCGCCGTCGACGTGCGCCAGCCGGACGTGACCGAGCGACACGAGGTGGTCGACCGCCAGGCCCACCCCCAGCTCGTCGTCCCCCCGCACGGCCGCGACCTCGGGGGTGCCGCTGCGCCGTGCGACGACGAGGGTCGGCAGGTCGGTGCCGAGCGCCGCGAGGTCGTCGGTGGAGAGGTCGGGACCGAGGAGGACCAGCGCGTCGCAGCGCTCGCGGCGCAGCGCCTGCACGGCCGACCGTTCGTCGCGCGAGGGCGCCACGGCGCTGATCGCGACGTCGTAGCCGTGCTCGGCGGCGGCGGCGTACAGGTGCTCGACGAGATCGCCGTGGAACGGCTGGTGCAGGTCGAACGTGACACCGAGCAACCGCGTGTCGGCGCTGCGCAGGAGGCGGGCACGTTGGTCGGGCACGTAGCCGAGACGGTCCGCGACGTCGCGGACGCGGGCGCGGGTGACGTCGCTGGCACCGGGGGCGTCGCGCATGACGATCGAGACAAGTGCCACCGAGACACCCGCCTCGCGCGCCACGTCGGCGAGGGTCGTACGCGCCATCGCTGCTCCTGTCGTCCGGACGTCGAGCGTGCGGGGCGGGCTACCCGTTGACGCTGGACGTGGTCACACCCTACCCTTCCCTAGAACGTTCTACTAGAACGTTCTAGTCGTGCCGGACGTGTCCCAGCAGAGGCGACGCAGCGAGAAGTGTCGCGGCGCGACGTACCGCACCATCGACCCCCGCATCCCTGTCCGAAGGACCACCATGACCTCCACCCCCGTCCGCGTCGCGCTCGTCGGCGCCGGTCGCATCGGCGCGGCCCACGCCGAGACGCTCGCGCGCCGCGTGCCCGACGCGCACCTGGTCGCCGTCGTCGACCCCCGCCCCGGAGCCGCCACCGCGGTCGCCACGCCCCTCGGTGCGCGTGCCGAGACCGAGGTCGACGCCGTGCTCGGTGCCGCCGACGTCGACGCGGTCGTCGTGGCTGCCTCGTCGGTCGCCCACCGCGACCTCGTCGTGGCTGCCGCCGACGCGGGCAAGCACGTCTTCTGCGAGAAGCCGGCCGGCATGTCGCTCGTCGAGATCGACGAGGCACGCCGGGCCGCTACCGCGGCCGGCGTGGTGTTCCAGGTCGGCTTCAACCGCCGCTTCGCCCGCGAGTTCGCGCAGGCGCGCGACCTCGTCGAGAGCGGGACGCTCGGCGAGGTGCGACAGCTGCGCTCGCTGACCCGCGATCCTGGTCGCGGCCCGTCCGACCCGGACGTCGTCCCGCCGTGGACGATCTTCACGCAGACGCTGATCCACGACTTCGACACGCTCAACTTCCTGAACCCCGGGGCGCACGCGGTCGACGTCGTGGCCACGGCCGACTCGCTGCTGTTCCCCGGCCACGCGACGCTGCTCGACCACGCCACCGTGGTCGTGCGGTACTCCAACGGCGCCCTCGGCACGGCGGAGGCGAGCTTCGCCGCCGTGTACGGATACGACGTCCGCGGGGAGGTGCTCGGGAGCGAGGGCATGGTCACGATGGGCGAGGGTGCGTCGTCGTCGTTGCGCGTGCACGGGCAGGGCGGTCGCACCGCGAGCACGGCGCACAGCGACACGGAGCTGCTGCGCGACGCCTACGCGGCCGAGCTCGCCGAGCTGTGCGCGGCCGTCCGCGAGGGACGCCCGCCGGCGGTCGGTGCCGACGAGGCGTTCGCCGCCTTCGCCGTCGCGCAGGCGTGCATCGACTCCATGACCACCGGCGGCCGCGCGGCCGTCGCCACCAGCGTCCTCCAGGAGGCATGACATGAGCTTCACCCTCGCGATCTGCTCGGAGATGGTCCTCACCGAGCTGCCACACCTCGAGCGGGTCCAGCACATCCACGACGCCGGCTTCGCGGTCGAGATCTGGGACTGGACGCAGAAGGACGCCGAGGCGCTGCGTGCGACCGGCGCGTCGTTCACGTCGATGACCGGCTACGTCACGGGCGACCTGACGACGCCCGGCGGTGCCGACGACCTGCTGCGGACGGCCGAGGAGTCGATCCCGTTCGCGCAGGCGATCGGCTGCCCGTCGCTCAACATCCACGGCACGGGCCTGGGGGAGGGCGGCCTCCCGGTGCGGCCCGTCGAGGTCACGACCGGGGAGGACTGGGTGGCAGCGGTGCGCACGCTCGAGCGGGTGGCCGAGCTGGCCGAGCGGCACGACGTCACCTACGTGCTGGAGAACCTCAACACGGCGGTCGACCACCCCGGCACGCCGTTCGCGAGGGCCGCCGACACGCTCGCCCTCGTGCGCGCGGTCGACAGCCCGCACCTGCGGATGAACCTCGACCTGTACCACGCGCAGATCGGCGAGGGGAACCTCGTCGATCTCGTGCGCGAGGCCGTCCCGTTCACGGGGGAGGTGCAGGTGGCCGACGTCCCCGGACGCTGCGAGCCCGGCACCGGCGAGGTGCGCTGGTCGTTCGTGGCGCAGGCACTCGCCGACGCCGGCTACACCGGCGTCGTGGCGATGGAGGCGTGGGCGAGCGACCCCTCCGTCGACGGCAGCCGCCGCGCGATGGACGCCTTCCGCGAGGCCTTCACCGTCTGACCCTCACCCCTCGCGCCCGCCCCACCCCCGCTGAGCGTGACGTTTGCGGGGCGGATCGACCGGATTCGCCCCGCAAACGTCACGCTCAGTGGGGCTGGTCACGCTCAGTGGGGCTGGTCACGCTCAATGGGGCTGGGCGTGGTCAGGGGGTGGTGAAGGCACGGGGGAGGTTGAACGGCGTCACGACCTGGACCTGCGACGGCACCGACGTCGGCGCGCCGGGGAGGGCGCCGTGGTGCTGCAGGAGGAGGCGGCAGGCGCGTCGGGTGTCGGCGCGCAGGTCGTGGTGCAGGGCGTAGTGGACGCGGCGCGTCCGCAGCAGCTCGGTGTTGTCGGCGTCGAGGTCGTGCGCGACGAAGACCCGCGGCGCGCGCCCGGCGTCGGCGAACGCCTCGAGCGTCGCACGGTTGCCGCCGCCCACCGAGTAGACGGCATCGACGTCGGGGTGGTCGGCCAGCGCCGCCCGCACACCGGCGCCCGTGGTCGGGTCGAGGCCGTCGGTGTCCGTCAGGTCGACGACGCGACGGGCGGGGGAGAGGTCGTGCAGCGCGTCGACGAAGGCCGACACCCGCTGCTCCTCGCCCCGGAAGTCGCTGCGGCTCAGCGTCACGAGGACCGCGCCCGACGCCGGCGCGCCCTGCGCGACCAGGTAGGCGGCCGTGCGCCCGGCGGCGTCGTTGTCGATGCCGACGTACGCCAGCCGGCGGCTGCGCGGCACGTCGGTGACCAGCGTGACCACGGGGACGCCCGCGTCGGCCAGGGCCGCCACCTCGGCCGCGACGTCGGGATGGTCGGGCGCCTTCAGCACGACGCCGTGGGAACGCCGACGTCGTACGTCGCGCAGGGTCGCGACCATGGCGGCGACGCCGGCCTCCTCGCGCAGGTGGAACCGCGAGCGCACGACCGCGGGCCGCAGCGACGGCAGCTCGGCCTCCAGCGCGGCGCGGACCGCCGTGCTGAACCGGACGGGCGCCTGCATGACGAGGTCGAGCAGGAACGTGCGTCCGACGAGCCGCAGCTGGGACGCCTGCCGGTCGAGCTCCTCGACGGCGCGCTCCACCTCGGCCACGGTGGCCGCGCGCACGCCCGGGCGGCCGTGCAGCACGCGGTCGACCGTGGCCTCGCTCAGCCCGCTCTGCTGCGCGATCTCGCGGACCTTGTGACGGTGGGGCACCCGCGCAGCCTAGTGCGCGCGACCTCGTCCTGAGGTGTTCTTGAGGGGTTCTCGACCCTCCACGCACCTACGGACGGACCTAGCGTGGTGGCGTACCCACCCGCCCCGCCCGACCCGAGGAGCCGAGCATGAGTCTCGTCGAC
>NZ_LUNF01000077.1:0-2544 GCF_001626145.1 Aeromicrobium sp. REDSEA-S32_B7 | reverse complement strand
GGATCACCAGGAGTGTCCTGTGCAGGGACGTGAGCGAGGTACGACACGTGGGACCGGGGCGGTGACGACCGCCGGGCCACTGATCCCGCTCGGCACCCAGTATGGACCGGGCGTCGCGCGGGCTCCAAGCCCTTTCACCAGGACCGGAAGCTCTCGACCAGCCTCGAGTCGGCGCCCTGGGCGTCGAGCATCGCTGCCGTCATCGACAGGTTCCGCAGTCCCGGCCAGGTCTCCCAGCCGAGGAGGAAGAGACCGGGGACGCCGACGAGCAGGATCGTCCACCCACCCCACGAGCCGACGAAGGCGACCAGGATCGAGACCAGCACCACGGCCTCGCAGAAGACGAGCTTGCGGACCGTCTGGGCCGCGAAGATGCCGACGGCACGCCGCTGGTTCTCGGCGGGGTCGGCCTCGGGGTCGAGCGGCGACGACTGCAGCCACACGCGCTCGGAGAGCACCGCGGCGGCCACGAGCCCGAGGCCGAGCACGCCGAGCAGCCACCACGGCGGGAGGTCGGCGTCGGTGCCGCCCAGCGCCAGGAAGATCAGCGTCATGAAGGCGGCGGTCAGGACGATCTGCAGGAGGGCGAAACGGCGGACCTCCTGAGGCGAGGCCTCGTACTCGGCGAGGGGCACGCCCAGAGTCTCGCACGACCGGGACGGTCGTGGGGGCGAGTATCCTGCGAGTCATGCAGGCCTACCTCGATCTCGTCCGCCGCGTCCTCGACGAGGGGGTCGAGAAGGGCGACCGCACCGGCACCGGCACGCTCAGCGTGTTCGGGCACCAGATGCGCTTCGACCTCTCCGAGGGGTTCCCGCTCGTCACCACCAAGAAGATCCACCTCAGGTCGGTCGTCGGGGAGCTGCTCTGGTTCGTCCGTGGCGACACCAACACCACGTGGCTGCGCGAGCACGGCATCACCATCTGGGACGAGTGGGCCGACGCCGACGGCGAGCTCGGTCCGGTCTACGGGCACCAGTGGCGCAGCTGGCCGACGCCGTCCGGCGAGACGGTCGACCAGCTCGCCCAGGTCGTCGAGGCGCTGAAGGCCGACCCCGACTCCCGGCGCCACATCGTCAGCGCCTGGAACGTCGCCGACCTGCCCGCCATGGCGCTCGCGCCGTGCCACGCGTTCTTCCAGTTCTACGTGGCGCCGGCCGACGACGGCGGACCCGGCCGGCTGTCGTGCCAGCTGTACCAGCGCTCCGCCGACGTCTTAGCCGCGTCCGCTGCCGGAGCTCTGGCTCGACCCGACGGTCACCAGCATCGACGGCTTCGACTTCGACGCGATCAAGGTCACCGGCTACGACCCGCACCCGGGCATCAAGGCGCCGATCGCCGTATGAGCGTCACGCTCGTCGTCGCGATGGGCGCGAACCGGGTGATCGGGGTCGACGGGGCGCTGCCGTGGCGTCTGCCCGAGGACCTCGCGCACTTCAAGCGCCTCACCCTCGGGCACCCGATGGTGATGGGACGGACCACCTACGACTCCATCGGTCGGCCGCTCCCGGGTCGCACCACGATCGTCCTGACCCGCGACCCGGACTGGTCGGCGGGGCCCCAGGGCGACGGCGTGCTCGTCGCGGCGTCGCTGGAGGAGGCGCTGGCCAGGGCCCACGAGCTCGACGACGACGTCTTCCTCGTCGGCGGCGCGCAGGTGTACGCGCAGGCGCTCGAGCAGGGACTCGTCGACGTCATGGTGGTGACCCGGGTGGCGGCGTCGCCGGACGGCGACGCCTTCTTCCCGCGGGTCGACTGGGAGGCGTGGCAGGAGGTGGGCCGCGTGCCCTCCGTAGGCCCCGAGCCCGACCGGGTGCCGTTCGACATCGTCACCTACCGCCGAGCATCTTGACGTTGTTAAGTTAACCGGGTCATGATGGTCGGGTGACCTACGACCCCCGGCAGCCGGCCTACCGCCTGCACACGCTCGTCGCCGCGCTCGACGCGGCCGCCGACGAGATGCTGCGTGCCGCCCACGGCACGAGCTACGCGCGCTTCCTCACGCTCGTCACGGTGCAGGCGCTGGGCACGCCGACCCAGGCCGAGCTCGCCGCCGCCCACGAGGTCTCGGCCCCCGCCGCGAGCCGCATGGTCCGCACCCTCTCCGAGGCCGGGCTGCTGACCGCGGCGCGCACGCTGGTGAATTATTCGGACGCAGGCTCGCTCAGCATCCAGCGGATCATGGCGACTGGCGGCGTGGTAGTGACGCGCGGCAATGAGCGCGCAAGGGGCGACAACGCAGTCTACGATTTCAACCGCCGGATCATCACCATGGCCGGAAACGTCCGCCTCAATCGCGGCAGCGACACGCTTAACGGCGGAAGACTGGTGATCGACTTGAGAAGCGGCGTGTCGAGCGTCGACGGATCGGCCAGCGGCTCTTCCAGCGTGAGCGGCGCGGATGGGACCACCACGACCAATTCAGGCGGACGCGTGACGGGGACGTTCTCGGTCCCGGATAATTGAGGCGTCAGCGCCGCCCTCGGCGCGCCATTCCTGCCAGCGCCTGCGACAGCAGTAGTTCCGCCGCCTGACTGTTCGCCA